>NZ_JBHWKQ010000006.1:0-273525 GCF_042730865.1 Streptomyces sp. NPDC059897
GGGCAGCGAAGTGCCCCGCCCGCGGCGGTGTGTGCCGTCGACCGGTGGGAGCCGTCAGTCCCCGTGGCCGAGCGCGACGTCGAGGTCGCCCGGGTTGCCGCTGCCCGCCACCGTGACCGGCTTCGACACCGGCGGGTAGCCGCTGGCGATCACCGTGTACGTGGCGCCGGACAGGCCGGCGAAGGCGTACGCGCCGTCGTCGCCGGTGGTGTGCACCGCGACCACGTTGCCAGCCTGGTCGAGGAGGGTGACGCGGGCGTCGTTGACCGGGGCGCCGTCGGTGCCCCGGACCGTGCCGGTCAGGGTCGCGGCGGAGCGCAGCACCGCGTCCTGCCGGGTGGCGGTGCCGCCGGCGACCTGGGCCTGGCCCGCGTACGGCTGGAAGCCCTCCGCGCTGGCGGTGAACGTGTACGCGCCGGGCGGCAGCTGCGGCAGCGAGTAGCCGCCGTCCGTGTCGGTGAGCGCCGAGCCGACGGTCTCGCCGCGCTCGTCGGTCGTGATGACGAGCGCGCCGATCACGGGCGCCGAGTCGGCCTCGGAGCGCACGGTGCCGTAGAGGCCGCCGTCGCCGCTGAGGACGAGGTCGAAGCTGACCGGACCGTCCGCGCGCAGCGCCAGAGTGGCGACCCGCGGGTCACGGCCGGGCGCCGAGCCGACGAGGACGTAGCCCTCGCCGTCGCCGGATGGGGCCGACACCGCGTAGCTGCCGTCGGAAGCCGCGGCGCCGCGCCCGATCTGGGCGCCGCCCCGGTCGATGAGGGTGACGACGGCGCCGGACAGGGGAGCACCCTGCCCGTCGAGGATCCGGCCGTGCACGCCCGGACCCTCCACCGCCGGAGCGGTGGCGACGGGAGTGACGGGCGCGGCTGCGGCCACCGCCTCGCCCGCGGCCTCGACGGTCTCGGCCGCCTCGGACGTGGACTCGACCTTCTGCTGAGAGTGCGCCAGCGGACGGCCCGCGCGGTACAGCAGCACCGAGACGACGAGACCGGCCACGAAGAACCCGGCGGCCCACCAGTACGCGGTCGCGTAGCTGTGCACGGCGGCCTCGGCCTGGGCGGCCTTCGAGGCACCGTGGTCGGCGATGTAGTTCGACGCGGCCGTCGCGGCCATGGTGCTGAACAGCGCGGTACCGATCGAACCGCCGACCTGCTGCATGGTGTTCACGGTCGCGGCGGCGACGCCCTGGTCCTTCGGGTCGACGCCGAGGGTGGCGAGGCTCATCGCGGGCGGCATCACGAGACCGATACCGACACCGATCATGATCAGCGGCGGCAGCACGTGCGAGGCGTAGCTGCTGGTCACGTCGAGCGCGGTGAGCCAGACGAGGCCACCGGCGGTGAGACCCATGCCGACCGGGACGACCGGCTTGGGGCCGAGCTTCGGCACCAGCGCCACGGTGGCGATCTGCGCCGTCACCATCAGCGACAGGATCATCGGCAGGAACGCGACGCCCGTCTCCATCGGGCTCTTGCCGAGGATGAGCTGCAGGTAGTACGTCAGGAACAGGAAGATCCCGAACATGCCGGCGCCGGTGATGAACACGCTCACGTAGGACGCGGCGCGGTTGCGGTCGGCCAGGACGCGCAGCGGCAGCAGCGGGTGCTTGGCCCGCGTCTGCCAGAAGATGAAGAGCGCGAGCAGGACGACACCGGCGGCCAGGAAGACCCAGCACATCCAGTTGCCCCAGCTGTGCGTCTCGGCGTTGGAGAAGCCGAAGACGATGCTGAACAGGCCCGCCGCGACGAGCAGCGTGCCCAGCAGGTCGAGCTTGGGGCGCGGGCCGGGCGCGGGCTTGCGGACGAAGATCACCGCGCCGACGACCGCGACCGCGGCGATGACGAGGTTGACGTAGAGCGTCCAGCGCCAGTCGAGGTGCTCGGTGAGGAAGCCGCCGAGCAGCATGCCGATGGCACCGCCGGAACCGGCGATCGCACCGAAGATGCCGAACGCGCGTGCGCGCTCCTTCGGCTCGGTGAAGGTCGTCGTCAGCAGCGCCATCGCGGTCGGCGCGAGGAGCGCACCGAACACACCTTGCAGGGCGCGGCCCACGACGAGCATGGAGAAGCCGGTGGCGGCACCGGCGAGGGCGGACGAGCCCGCGAACCCTATGAGGCCGATGATCAGCGTCGTCTTGCGCCCGAAGAGGTCGGACAGCTTGCCGCCGAGCAGCAGGAGGCTGCCGAAGGCGAGCGAGTACGCGGTGACGACCCACTGGCGGCCGTCGTCGGAGAAGCCGAGGTCCGCCTGGGCGGACGGCAGGGCGATGTTCACGATGGTGGCGTCGAGCACCACCATCAGCTGGGCGAGGCCGATGACGGCCAGGACCCACCAGCGGTGGGGCACGTGGTGCGCGGCCGGGGCGCCCGGCGGCTGTGCGGACGAGGCCGCGGCCGGACGCTCGCGCGCGTCGAGCGGGGTGGGCATTGCGTGGTCCTTCGAGGTCTGTCGGAGCCGGAGGCCGGGAGGGGCCGGAGGCGGTCAGGCGTGCAGCAGCAAGGGGAGGACGACGGTGTCCACGTAGCGCTGGAGATATTCGGTGTCGGCCGCCCGCCGCTCGAGGAGCGGCCGGGAGAAGACGGAGCCGAGGAACATGTGCGGAAGGAATCCGCAGGCGGGTGCGGAGCGGTCGATCTCGCCGCGCTCCGCGGCCCGCGCCAGGATCGTCTCGAACAGGTCGAGCTCGGGCTGGACGAGCGCCTCGTGCACGGCGTCCGCGAGCTCCGCGTCCTTGCGGATGGCCAGCGAGATGCCGCGGACGAGGTCGAGGTCCTTGCGGGCCTCGCCGATCCGCTCCGCGAGCGCGTGCAGATCGCCCCTCAGGGACCCGGTGTCGAGGTCGTCGAGGGAGAACGGCCGCATCTCGCGCAGTGCCTCGGACACCAGGCGCGGCTTGCTGCCCCACTGCCGGTAGAGCGTGGCCTTGCTGCACCGCGACTGCGCGGCGACGGCGTCGAGCGTCATCGTCTCGTAGCCGACGTCGCGCACGAGGTCGAGGGTGCGTCCGAAGAGCTCGCGCTCCCGCTCGGGGGTGAGCCGGGTGCGCCGCTTTCTGCGCGTGAGGGGTTCGGGCAGCCCCATGGGTTCCTTGCCTGACGGTGGTGCGCGGATCCGCTCGCGGTGTGTCGTGCGCGGATAAGCGAACCGAAACGGTTTCGTACCGTTAGAAGGTACGCCCTCCCATCATCGAAACGCAAACGTTTCGCTCCCTGTGTGTCCCCGGTGAAGATCGCCTGACGATGCTCAACGCGCATCGCAAGATGCGAAATCGGTGTTGGACGTGCATGAGCGGCAGCTCATAGCGTCACGCCAGACCAGTGACGCGGGCCATACGGGAGTTGGCCCGCCTCCGGTATGTCTGTCGCACACCTCAGTTCGGGAGCACCACCGCTATGACCGCCTACACGCCTGCCGACCTCGGCCGACGACTCGGCTCGGGCCTGTTGTCCTTCCCCGTGACCCACTTCCGGGACGCGGACCACCCCTCGTCCTTCGACTTCGACGAGGAGGCCTACCGGGAACACGTCGGCCGCCTCGGGGCGTACGAGGTCGCCGGGCTCTTCGCGGCCGGCGGCACCGGCGAGTTCTTCTCGCTGACCGTCGCCGAGGTCGAGCGTGTCGTCGCCGCCGCCGTGGCCGCCGCGCCCGAGGGCACCCCGATCCTGGCCCCGGCCGGCTACGGCACCGCCACCGCCGTCGAGATGGCCAGGGCGGCCGAGCGCGCGGGAGCCGACGGCATCCTGCTCTTCCCGCCCTACCTCACCGAGGCCCCGCAGGACGGACTCGCCGCACACGTCGAGGCGGTCTGCCGGGCGACGAACCTCGGTGTCATCATCTACAGCCGCGCCAACGCCGTGTACAGCGCCGACACCGTGGCCCGCGTCGCCGAACGCTGCCCGAACCTGATCGGCTACAAGGACGGCGTCGGAGACATCGACGCCATGACCCGCATCTACACCAAGCTCGGCGACCGGCTCACCTACATCGGCGGCCTGCCGACCGCCGAGATGTTCGCCCTGCCGTACCTCGAACTCGGTGTCACCACCTACTCGTCGGCCATCTTCAACTTCGTCCCCGAGTTCGCGCTCTCCTTCTACGCGGACGTCCGCGCCCGCCGCCACGACGAAGTACTGCGCAGGCTCGACGAGTTCGTCCTGCCGTACACCGAGATCCGCAACCGCAAGAGCGGCTACGCGGTCAGCATCGTCAAGGCGGGACTCGCCGCCACCGGCCACCCCGCGGGCCCGGTCCGGCCGCCGCTGACCGACCTCGAACCGGCGGAGCTGGACGCACTCAGCGCCCTGATCAAGGGCATCAGCCTCTGAAGCCTCTGAGCACGCTCATCGCACGACCCATGCACCACCCCCTTCCGTAGGTCCCTCATCCGCCTGCGAGCCGCACGCGAAAGGTGTCACCGTCCATGAGCACCAAGGCCGTTCCCCCCGCCGCCACCCCCGTCGTCGCCTCGATGCGGGTCGTCCCGGTCGCAGGCCAGGACAGCATGCTGCTGAACCTGAGCGGCGCCCATGCCCCGTACTTCACCCGCAACCTGGTGATCCTCACCGACTCCGACGGCCGCACCGGCGTCGGCGAGGTGCCCGGCGGCGAGCCCATCCGCGGCACCCTCGAGGAGGCCGCCGACCTGGTCGTCGGGCAGCCCGTCGGCGACCCGCAGGCGGTGCTGCGCGCGATACGTGAGCGCTTCGGCGACCGGGACGCGGGCGGGCGCGGCGCGCAGACCTTCGACCTGCGGATCACCGTGCACGCGGTCACCGCCGTCGAGGCCGCGCTGCTCGACCTGCTCGGCCAGTACCTGAACGTGCCGGTCGCGGCGCTCCTCGGCGAGGGCGTGCAGCGCACCTCCGTGCCCGTGCTCGGCTATCTCTTCTATGTCGGCGACCGCCGCCGCACCGACCTCCCGTACCGTGACGAGTCCGACGCCAAGGACGCCTGGGAGCGGCTGCGCAGCGAGGAGGCGCTCACCCCCGAGGCGGTCGTCGCGCTCGCCGAGGCGGCCCAGGAGCGGTACGGGTTCCAGGACTTCAAGCTCAAGGGCGGTGTGCTCGACGGGCGCGCCGAGGCCGAGGCCGTCACCGCCCTCGCCGAGCGGTTCCCCGAGGCCCGCATCACCCTCGACCCCAACGGCGGCTGGCTGCTCGACGACGCCATCGACATCGGCCGCTCGCTTCGCGACGTCCTCGCGTACGCCGAGGACCCCTGCGGCGCCGAGGGCGGCTACTCCGGCCGTGAGGTGATGGCCGAGTTCCGCCGCGCCACCGGCCTCAAGACCGCCACCAACATGATCGCCACCGACTGGCGGCAGCTGGGGCACGCCATCAAGGCCGACGCCGTCGACATCCCCCTTGCGGACCCGCACTTCTGGACCATGAACGGTTCGGTGCGCGTCGCCCAGCTTTGCGACGCCTGGGGCCTGACCTGGGGATCGCACTCCAACAACCACTTCGATGTGTCGCTCGCGATGTTCACGCACGTCGCCGCCGCGGCGCCCGGTGACATCACCGCCATCGACACCCACTGGATCTGGCAGGACGGCCAGCGCCTCACCCACGAGCCGCTGCCCATCAAGGGCGGCGCCATCGCGCTTCCGGAACGGCCGGGACTGGGCGTCGAGCTGGACATGGAACAGGTCGAGGCGGCCCACCAGCGCTACCTCTCCCTCGGCCTCGGCAGCCGCGACGACGCCGCCGGCATGCAGTACCTGGTCCCCGGCTGGACCTTCGACGCCAAGCGCCCCGCGCTGGTGCGCTGACCCCCTTCCCCTTCCGACCGCCGTTGCGGCGTCGTGTCCCGCTCGGACGACGCCGCACCGAGCCCTCGCATGCCCTGACTTCCGAACGTGCACCTCCGTCACTTCGAAGGAGAAGTGATCATGCCAATGCTCGTCGTCGCGCTCAGTGTTGTGGCGCTGCTGTTCCTGATGACCAAGGTGAGGCTCAACGGCTTCATCGCCCTGCTGCTCGTCGCGGTCGTCGTCGCGATCGTCCAGGGCATCAGCCTGCCGGAGATCTCCGATGTCCTGGAGACCGGCATCGGTGACCAACTCTCCGGCACCCTGCCGGTGATCGGCCTGGGAGCCATGGTCGGCCGTGTGATGGGCGACGCGGGAGCCGCCCAGCGCATCGCCACCAAGCTGACCAAGGCCTTCGGCGACCGCTGGGTGCAGGTGGCGATGGTCGTCACCGCCATGCTCATCGGTGTCACCATGTTCTACGAGGTGGCTTTCGTCATCATCGTCCCGGTGGCCTTCACCCTGGTCCGTGTCACCCGGCAGAACCTGCTGTGGATCGGCCTGCCGATGTCCATCGCGCTCTCCACGATGCACAGCTTCCTGCCGCCGCACCCCGGCCCGACGGCCGTGGCCGAGATGTTCGACGCCTCCGTCGGCCAGACACTCTTCGTCGGCCTGTTCATCGCCGTCCCGGCCGGCGCCCTCATCGCCCTGGTCTGGCCCCGGCTGCCGTTCGTCCGCCGGATGAACCCCTCGATACCCACCGGCCTCGTCACCGAGCGCGTCTTCGACGAGGACGAGATGCCGGCCCTCGGCTGGTCGCTCGCGGTCGCCCTGCTCCCGGTCGTCCTCATCGCCGGCGCGGCCATCGCCGAGATGTCCCTCGACGACCACGCCCCGGGCATGGGTGTCATCAAGTTCGTCGGTTCCCCCGAGTTCGCGCTGCTGCTGACCCTGCTGCTCGCCATCTACGTCTTCGGGCCGCGCGTCGGCCGCTCCCTGAAGGACATCGCCACCTCCTGCGGCGACGCCGCCAAGTCCATGGCCATGATCATGCTGGTGATCGCGGCGGGCGGCGCGTACAAGAACGTCCTCGTCGAGGGCGGCATCTCGGACTACATCAAGGACACCACCGAGCACTGGTCGATCTCCCCGCTGCTCCTCGCCTGGCTGATCGCGGCGATCCTGCGCATCGCCCTCGGCTCGGCCACGGTCGCGGTGTCCACGGCCGCGGGCATCGTGGCGCCGATGGTGGCCGGCAGCGGTTCGTCCCCGGAGCTGATGGTGCTCGCCGTGTCCTGCGGCTCGATCGCGTTCTCGCACGTCAACGACCCGGGCTTCTGGATGTTCAAGGAGTACTTCAACCTGTCGGTCCTCGACGCGATCAAGGCGCGGACCAGCTATACGACGGTGCTGGCGGTGCTGGGCCTCGGTGGGGTCATGGTGCTCAACGCCGTGATGTAGCACGGCGGTTGACGGCTGCGGGCGGTGTCACTGGAGGTCAGGGGCACCGCCCTCGGGTGTGCGGGGGGTGAGGGGCCACCGGGCACGGGTTTCCCTTTGCTGTTTCTTTACTGATAGAAAGCTCCGGATCACCCGCACGTCACGCACTGACAGAGGTGCCTGCCCCACCCCGGAGTCTCTGTGTCCTACTCACCCTGGTCGCTGCTCAGCGACGCCGGTCTCATAGCCGCGCTGCTCCTCGTCGGCACGCTGCTGCGGGCCCACGTCCGGCTGTTCCAGCGGCTGATGCTGCCGTCCAGTGTCATGGCGGGCTTCCTCGGCCTCGCGCTGGGTCCCGAAGGGGCGGGCCTGCTGCCGTTCTCCGACCAGCTCGGCACCTACGCGTCCGTACTCATCGTCGTCGTGTTCGCCTGCCTCGCCCTCACCGACGGCCTCGGCCTCAAGGGCTTCGGCAAGGCGGCCGGCTCCTTCGGTTCGTACGGTGTCGCCGCGTACGCGCTTCAGGTGGGCATCGGGGTGGTGCTCGGCCTGGTGCTGCTCCAGCCGGTGTGGGACGTGCCCGACGCGTTCGGCGCGCTGCTCTTCGCGGGCTGGGCCGGCGGCTTCGGCACGGCGGCCGCGCTCGGCACGGCCTTCGAGGCGAACGGCTGGGAGGGCGCCAGCTCGCTCGGCTTCACCTCGGCCACCGTGGGCATGCTCGTCGGCGTCGTCGGCGGCATCATCCTGTGCAACTGGGGCGCGCGGCGCGGACACACCAGCAGCGTCGGCCGCTTCGAGACGCTCCCCGAGGAGCTGCGCACCGGCCTCGTGAGCAAGGACGAGGAGCGCCACCCCACGGGCCGTGCCACCACCTCGCCGGCGTCCATCGAACCGCTCGGCTTCCAGATCGCGGTGATCGCGGCGCTCGCCGCCGCCGCGTACGGTGTCTCCGAGTGGATCACCGGGATGTTCCCCTCGCTGATGCTCCCGGTCTTCGCGCTGGCCTTCATCCTCGGCCTCATCCTGCGCGCCGTCGTGGCCCGCACCAAGGCCTGGAACTACGTCGACGGCGAATCGCTCAAGTCGCTCTCGGGCACCGCCACCGACGTCCTCATCACCTGCGGCATCGCCTCCATCGTGCCCAGCTTCGTCGCCGACTTCTGGCTGCCGCTGGCGCTGATGTTCGCCGTCGGCCTCGCCCTCGTGCTCTTCCTGTTCCTGGTCGTCGCGCCGCGCCTCTTCGAGGGCAACTGGTTCGAGAAGGGCCTCGTGACCTGGGGCTGGACGACCGGCGCCGCCGCGACCGCGATCGCCCTGCTGCGCATGGTCGACCCGAAGCTCAAGAGCGGCACGCTGGAGGAGTTCGGCGTCGCGTACATTCCCGTCGCGCCCGTCGAGACGGCCACCGTGACCTTCGTGCCCGTCCTGCTGTCGGCCGGTGCCGCCTGGGCCGTCGGCGGCGCGTGGGCCGCCCTCGGTGTGCTCGCGCTCGTCCTGCCGTGGCTGGCCGGGTGGGCGCCGCGCGGCAAGGCGAAGGCGGGCGCGGCGCAGGCCAAGGAGAACGCCGGAGTCTGAGAAGCACACCGCCACAACGCCCCGGGCCACCAGGCCCGGGGCGTTCTTCGTGCGCACCCTCTGGACGATCTCCGTGAATCATCCGATGATTGCGGGGCCTCGCAAAGCGCTCCACTTCCGCCCCAACGGCCCCCGGAGACGCACCAGATGACCGAGACCGGAAACTCCCCCTCCCCGACGCCCGCCCCCTTCCCCCTGCGCACCAAGCTCCTCCCGCCACCCGCCGTACGGGAACTGCCCGCACCGCCCGCGAAGACCTGGCGCATCATCGGGCCCGGCGTCGTGGCCGCCGGGGTCGGGGTGTCCTCGGGCGAGTTCATCCTCTGGCCCTACATCGCCACACAGGCCGGCCTGGTGTTCCTCTGGGGCGCCGTGGTGGGTGTCGTCACCCAGTGGTTCCTCAACATGGAGATCGAGCGGTACACCCTCGCCACCGGCGAGACCGCCGTGACCGGCTTCAACCGCTACTGGCGGCACTGGGGCCTGGTCATGGTGGTGTTCACCTACGCGGCCAACCTCTGGCCCGGCTGGGCCACCAGCTCGGCGACCATGCTCAGCTACGTCTTCGGCGGGAAACCCGCCTACATCGGCATCGGACTCCTCGTCCTCATCGGCCTGATCCTCACCCTCGCGCCCGTCGTCTACAACGCGCTGGAGAAGCTGCTGGGCGTCAAGATCCTCGTCATCGGCGGCTTCTTCGTCCTCGCCCTGATCCTCGCGGTCACCGCCACCACGGTGGGCGACCTGCCGAAGGCCGTCACCGACGCGACGTTCCCCTCCGAGCTCGGCGTTGCCGTCCTCATGGGCGCCCTCGCCTACGCGGGCGCGGGCGGCGGCCAGAACCTCGTGCAGAGCAACTGGATCCGCGACAAGGGCTTCGGCATGGGCCACTACGTGCCCCGCCTGGTCAGCCCGGTCACCGGCAAGGAGGAGGCCGCGGGCCCCGTCGTCGGCTACGTCTTCGAGCTCAACGAGACGAACATGGCCCGCTGGCGCCGCTGGTGGCGCTTCGCCAACGTCGAGCAGGCCCTCACCTTCGTCCTCGTCACCGTCGTGACGATCGTGATGTCTTCGCTGCTGGCGCACTCGACGCTGTTCGGTACCGGCGGCCTGGAGAACAACGTCGCGTTCATCGAGAAGGAGGGGCAGGTCCTCCAGGAGCGCGTCGGCGACTGGTTCGGCGTCTTCTTCTGGCTGGTCGGCGCGTTCTCCCTGTTCAGCGCCGCCACCGGCATCATCGACTACACCAGCAGGATGGCGGCCGACGTCCTCAAGTCGACCTATCTGCGCGGGAGCCGGGTCAGCGAGTCACGCATGTACGCGCGCCTGGTGTGGGCCGTCGTCGCCATCGGCGCGATCGTGCTGCTCTCCGGCCTCGACCAGCCGCTCGTACTGCTCGTCATCTCGGCGTGCGTGTCGGGGCTGATGATGTTCGTGTACTCGATCCTGCTCCTCGTCATGAACCGCACCGCGCTGCCCAGCCCCCTGAAGGTGCGCGGCATTCGCGTGGCCGCCCTGGTGTGGGCGGTGGTGCTCTTCGGTGTGCTGTCCGTGCTGACGGTGCGGCAGCAGCTCACGGACCTGTTCGGCTGAATACCCCAACGTACGTACAGGAGTGGAATACATGACGGATGGTCACGCGGCCCGGCGCAGCCAGGCCTGGTTCGGTGCCGCAGGACGCGGCGGCATGCTGTACCGGTCGTGGATGCGCAACCAGGGCTTCGGGCCCGAGGTGTTCGACGGGCGGCCGGTCATCGGCATCGCCGTGTCCGCCTCCGAACTCGCCCCCTGCAACGCCCACTTGACCCGTGTCGCCGAGGCGGTGAAGCGCGGGGTGTGGCAGGCCGGCGGCTTCCCGCTGGAATTCCCCACCATGGCCACCGGCGAGACACTGATGCGGCCCACGGCCATGCTGTACCGCAACCTCATGGCCATGGAGGTCGAGGAGCTGATCCGCGCCAACCCGCTCGACGGCGTGGTCCTTCTCTCCGGCTGCGACAAGACGACCCCCGCCATGCTGATGGGCGCCGCGAGTGTCGACCTGCCGGCCGTGATGGTGACCGGCGGGCCGATGCTCAACGGCAAGTTCCAGGGCCGGGACGTCGGTTCGGGCACGGCGGTCTGGCAGATGGAGGCCGAGGTCAAGGCCGGGCGGATGACCGAGGAGGAGTGCTTCTTCGCCGAGGGGTGCATGGCCCGCTCGAACGGCCACTGCATGACCATGGGCACGGCGTCCACCATGGCGTGCATGGCGGAGACCCTCGGCATGCAGCTGCCGGGCTCCGCGACCTGGCCCGCGGTCGACATGCGCCGCTACGAGACCGGGCAGGCGGCGGGCCGCCGCATCGTGGACATGGTGGAGGAGGACCTGCGCCCCTCCCGCATCCTCACCCGCGAGGCCTTCGAGAACGCGATCCGCACGAACGCGGCGATCGGCGGCTCCACCAACGCCATCATCCACCTGACGGCACTCGCGGGCCGGGTCGGCGTCCGCCTCGACACCGAGGACTTCGACCAACTCGCCCGCGACGTACCGACGTTGCTCAACCTCATGCCGTCCGGAAAGTACCTCATGGAGGACTTCTGCTACGCGGGCGGGCTCCCGGCCGTCCACCACGAGCTGGTACGCGCCGGACTCCTGGACGGCGAGCAGCTCACCGTCACCGGGCGCAGCATCGCCGAGAACGTGGCGGACGCGGAGCGCATCGGCGACGAGGTGATCACGGGAGTGGTCGACCCGTTCCAGCCCGCCGGCACCGGGACGGCGGTCCTGCGCGGCAATCTCTGCCCCGACGGCGCGGTCATCAAGCAGTCCGCGGCCTCGCCGCACCTCCTCACACACACCGGCGTCGCCCGCGTCTTCGACTCCCCGGAGGTCTACCACGCGGTGTGCGACGACCCGGACCTGGACGTCGACGAGAACACCGTGCTCGTCATCCGGGGCGCGGGCCCGAAGGGCTACCCCGGCATGCCCGAGGTCTCGAACGTCCCGCTGCCCACCAAGCTCCTGAAGGCCGGCGTCACCGACATGGTGCGTGTCTGCGACGGCCGGATGAGCGGCACGGGATACGGCACGGTCGTCCTCCACGTGGCACCGGAAGCGGCGGTCGGCGGCCCGCTCGCCCTCGTACGCGACGGGGACACCATCACCCTGGACGTCCCGAAGCGCTCGCTGCACCTGGAGGTCGACGAGGCGGAACTGGCACGCCGCCGCGCGGCCTGGCAGGCACCCGAGCTGCGCCACACCAGCGGCTACGCGTGGCTCTACACGCAGCACGTCGAGGGCGCCGACCGGGGCGCCGACTTCGACTTCCTGCGCGGGTGCCGCGGCAGCGCCGTGCCGCGCGACTCGCACTGAGGGAGGTGTGGGTAGCCTCGGAGGCATGGCCAACATCAATTTCAGTTCTCGTGTCGGCGTCTGGTGGACCAGTGACCGGTGGCCGATCAACGACGTCGTCGCCCGAGCCCGTGAGATCGAGAACCTCGGCTATGCCTCGCTGTTCTACGGCGAGGCCGGAGGCAAGGAGACCTTCACGCAGGCCGCCGCCCTGCTCGGCGGCACCGAACGCCTGGTGGTCGGCACCGGCATCGCCAACATCCACGCCCGCAGCGCCCCGGCGAGCGAGGCGGGCGCCCGTACGCTCGGCGCGCTGCACCCGGGCCGGTTCGTGCTCGGCCTCGGCGTCAGCCACGCCCCACTGGTCGAGCACAGCTACGCCGGTTCCTACAGCAAGCCGCTGGCGACCATGCGGGAGTACCTGCGGACCATGGACGCGGTACCGGACGCGGTCGAGCCGGACGGGCAGCGCCCGGCACGGCTCCTCGCCGCCCTGGGCCCGAAGATGATCGACCTGTCCGGCAAGGCCGCCGACGGGGCGCACCCGTACCTGGTGACACCGGAACAGACCGCGTACACCCGCGACCAGTTGGGCCCCGACAAGTGGGTGGTCAGCGAGCAGGGCGTCGCGCTCACCACGGACCGGGAGACCGCCCTGCGGCGTGCGCACCAGCACCTGCACATGTACTCGCAGCTGCCCAACTACCGCAATTCCTGGCTGCGTCAGGGCTTCGACGAGTCCGACGTGGTCGTCGGAGGCTCGGACAAGCTGGCCGAGGCCATGGTGGCCATGGGTGACGCGGAGACGGTCGCCGCGCGCGTACAGGCACACCTGGACGCGGGCGCCGACCAGGTCGTCGTGCAGGTCCTCGGCGACGACCCCTCCGCCGACCCCCTGCCCGCGCTGCGGGAACTCGCCCCGGCCCTCGGCCTGCGGTCCGCCTGAGGGGCGGGGGTCGGTTCCGGTTCCAGAAAGGGAGGCTCCCCATGCCCCAGTCCGCGGTCATCGGCGTCGACATCGGCACGTCCAGCAGCAAGGGCATCCTCGTCGCCCTCGACGGCACCGTCCTGCACACCGCCGTCCGCGAGCACGCCGTCGACCGCCCGGCCCCGGGGCACGTGGAGATGCCGGGGGAAGTGTGGTGGGACGAGTTCGTCTCCCTCGCCCATGAGCTGACGTCGGCGCTCGACACGGATCTCGTCGCCGTCGGCGTCAGCGGCATGGGCCCCTGCGTGCTGCTCGCCGACGCCGCCGACACACCACTGCGGCCCGCCATCCTGTACGGCGTCGACACCCGCCCCGTCGCCCAGATCGAGTGCCTGGAGCGGGAGTTGGGGGCTGACGAGATCACCCGCCGGTGCGGCTCGCGGCTCACATCCCAGGCGGCCGGTGCCAAGGTGGCGTGGGTCGCCGACGAGGAACCGGAACTGTTCGCCCGCGCCCGCCGCCTCTACATGCCCAGTTCGTGGCTGGCCCGCAAGCTCACCGGCGCCTATGTCCTCGACCACCACTCCGCAAGCCAGTGCACCCCGCTCTACGACACCCTGGCCCGCGACTGGTACGCGCCGTGGGCCGAGCGGATCGCGCCCGGCATCGAACTCCCGCCGCTGCGCTGGTCCGGCGAGGCCGCCGGCACCGTCACCGCCGAGGCCGCCCGCGCCACCGGCCTGCCCGAAGGCATCCCGGTCACCACCGGCACCGTCGACGCCTGGGCCGAGGCGCTCAGCGTCGGGGCGCACGGCGTCGGTGACCTGATGCTCATGTACGGCACGACCATGTTCCTCGTGCACACCGTGCCCGACCTGCTGCGCGACCCCGCGCTGTGGAGCACGGTCGGCGCCCTGCCCGACACCCGCAACCTCGCGGGCGGCATGGCCACCTCCGGAGCCGTCACCGGCTGGCTGCGCGACCTGTTCGGCGACGTCGACTACCCCGAACTCCTCGGCCTCGCCGAGAAGTCGGGGCCCGGCGCCAACGGCCTGCTGATGCTGCCGTACTTCGCCGGGGAGCGCACCCCCGTCGACGACCCGCGAGCCCGTGGTGTCATCGCGGGCCTGACCCTCGGCCACACCCGCGGCGACCTGTACCGGGCCGCCCTGGAGGCCACCGCCTTCGGCGTGCGGCACAACATCGAGGCACTGGAGGCGGCCGGGGGAGACATCCGCCGCGTCGTCGCCGTCGGCGGCGGCACGCAGGGGCGGCTGTGGACCCAGATCGTCTCCGACGTCACCGGCCGCACGCAGGAGGTACGGACGACGTCCGTCGGTGCCTCCTACGGGGGCGCGCTGCTGGCCGCACAGCTCGTCACGGACGACGCCCGCATCGACGACTGGAACCCCGTCGCCGAACGCCTCGACCCGCGCCCCGAGGTGACCGCCCGCTACGACGAGCTGTACGCGTTGTACCGCGAGCTCTACCCGGCGTCGGCGGACGTGGCACACGCGCTGGCCGACCTCCAGACCCGCTGACCGGTCAGCTCACCCCCGCCGTCTCCGCCTCCCGCCCGCCGTCCTCCCGCAACGCCGACCTCCGCCGCCCGAACCCCAGGTACAGCGCCGCCGCCAGAACCAGCCATCCCAGGAACAACGTCCAGGTCAAGCCCGGCAGTTGGTACGCCAGGTAGAAGCAGGCGGCGGCGGTGAGGATCGGGATCGCCGGGTAGAGGGGGACGCGGAAGGGGCGGGGTGCGTCGGGGGCGATGCGGCGCAGCACCATCACCGCCGCGGCCACCGCCACGAAGGCGATCAGCGTGCCCATGCTGGTCAGGTCGGCCAGCTCCTGGAGCGGGACGAAGCCGGCGAGGGCCGCGACCGCGACACCCACGATCCACGAGTTGGCCGCGGGGGTGTGCCGCTTGCGGTCCACCCGGCGGAAGACCTGCGGGACCAGGCCGTCCCGCGCCATCGAGAACAGGATGCGGGTCTGCCCGTAGAGGGTGACCAGGACGACGCTGAAGATGGAGACGACCGCGCCGGCGGAGAGGACGAGGGCGGCCGTTCCCGAGCCGGTGACCGATGTGAGGATCGATGCCAGTACCGCCTCACCGGCCGCCTCCTGCCGCGCGAACGCGCCCTCCGGCTGGGCGCCGATGCCGGCGACCGCGACCAGGATGTAGAGGGCCGTCACCACGAAGAGGGTGAGGAGGAGGGCCAGCGGGATGGTGCGGCGCGGGTTGCGGACCTCCTCGCCCGCCGTGGACACCGCGTCGAAACCGACGTACGAGAAGAAGACCGCGGAGGCGGCAGCCGTGATGCCGCCCATGCCGTGCGGGGCGAAGTCGGTGAAGCGGTCGGCCTGGAAGGCGGTCAGTGCCACCACGGCGAACATCACGAGGACGCCCAGCTTCACGCACACCAGGATCGAGTTCACCAGGATGGACTCGCGGGTGCCGCGGGCGAGCAGCGCCGTGCACGCGAGGACCACCACGATGGCCGGGATGTTCACCAGTCCGCCCGCGCCCGGCGGCTGGCTGATCGCGTCGGGCAGCGTGACACCGAAGAGCGCGTCAGACACCTCGTTGAGGTACTGGCCCCAGCTGACCGCGACGGTGGACACCGCCACCCCGTACTCCAGGACCAGACACCAGGCGACGAGGTACGCGATGCCCTCGCCGAGCGAGGCGTACGCGTACGAGTAGGTGCTGCCCGCCACCGGGATCGCCCCGGCCAGCTCCACGTAGCAGAGCGCCGCGAGGGCGGCGACGGTGCCCGCGATCACGAACGACAGCACGACGCCGGGACCGGCCGTGGGCACGCTCGTGCCGAGGACGAAGAAGATGCCGGTGCCGAGCACCGAGCTGATCCCGAGCAGTGTGAGCCGCCCGAGCCCCATGGTGCGTTGCAGGCGGGGGCCGTCCTGCGCCGTGCCCTCGGCATCCGCGACGATGCTGTCCAGAGGTTTGCGGCGGCACAGCTGGGTGGCCACAGGGCCCATGGGTCCTCCTGTACGACGTGTGTCGGTGAGGGTGCGGATCCTTCGGGACCGGCGGGTCCCGCACATTGGCCGATCGGCACAAGTGCGGCGTGGGGTGTTGGCCGACACCACAACCCGCTGCCGGTCCCGCCGCCCGAGCATGGAGGGCGCATCCCCGCGGACACCCCCGCGACGCACACGCGAAGGAGATCAGCCGTGCCCCTCGACCTCGCCGCCGACGTCGTCGCCCTCACCGAGGCACTGGTCGACATGCCCTCCGAGAGCGGCGCCGAGGGGCCGCTCGCAGACGCCGTTGAGGAGGCGCTGCGCGCGCTGCCGGGCCTGGAGGTGGAGCGCGTCGGCAACTCCGTCGTCGCCCGCACCGACCGCGGCCGCCCCGAGCGCGTCGTCCTCGCCGGACACCTCGACACCGTCCCGGAGGCCGGCAACCTCCCGTCGCGCCGCGACGGCGAGCGGCTGTACGGGCTCGGCGCCTGCGACATGAAGGGCGGCGTGGCCGTAGCCCTGAAGCTGGCCGCCGCGGCGTCCAGCGCGCGCGAGTCGCTGAACCGCGACGTCACCTTCGCGTTCTACGAGTGCGAGGAGACCGTCGGCGACCGCAACGGCCTCGCCGTGATCGCCGCACGCAGGCTCCAACTCCTCGACGGTGACCTGGCGTTGCTCCTCGAACCCTCCGACGGCGGCGTGGAGGCGGGCTGTCAGGGTTTCCTCCTCGCCGACATCGTCGTGCCGGGACAGCGGGCACACACCGCGCGCGCCTGGATGGGCAGCAACGCCGCACACCTCGCGGGCGAGGTCCTCACCCGGCTGCACGCGCACGTCCCCGAGCGGATCACGATCGACGGCCTGGAGTACCGCGAGGGCCTCAACGCCGTCGCCGTACGCGCCGGTGTGTCGTCCAACGTCGTGCCCGACGAGTGCGTGGTCACCGTCAACCTCCGCTTCGCGCCCAGCCGTTCGCCCGAGCAGGCGGAGGCGTACCTGCGCGGGCTCTTCCCCGAGTACGAGCTGCGGATCACGGAGGTCGAGCCGGGCGCGCTGCCGGGGCTCGACCGGCCCCTGGCGGCCGACCTGGTCAAGGCCCTGGGTGTCGCACCGCGGCCGAAGCTCGGCTGGACCGACGTGGCACGCTTCGCGTCGCTCGGCGTGCCCGCGCTGAACTGCGGGCCCGGCGACCCCCAACTCGCGCACACGCCAGGGGAGTTCGTGCCGATGCCGGAGGTGCGGGCGTGCGAGGAGCGGCTGCGTGGCTGGCTGCTGTCCCAGGACTCAGCCCCGTAGCCCCGCCAACGTACGCAACTGCACCCACAGCACGAGACGTTCGTCCGGGTCGTCCAGGTCGATGCCGAGCTGCCGCTGCACCTTGCGCAGCCGGTAGCGGCAGGTGTTGGGGTGCACGACGAGGCGCTCCGCCGCGCGGCCGGCGTCGCAGCCCGCGTCCAGCCAGCAGATGAGCGTGCGCGCGTACTCGGTGCCGTGCTCGGCGTCGTGCGCGAGGACCTCCCGCCAGGGTCCGGCCGACTGGTCCCTGCGGTCGGCCAGGAACTCGCCGAGCACCAGCAGCGAGGTCTGCGCCCGCACCTGCCCCGCGTCCGCGACCTCCCCGGCCCCGAGCACCCGCAGCACCAGATCGGCGTCGTCGCGCGACTCCCGGACCCCGGCGACCCCCGGCACCGCGTGCCCGAGCCCGGCCCGCACGGAGAGCCGCAGCGCCTCCTCCGCGCGCCGCACGATGTCCTCCGCGATCCGCAGATGCCGGTCGGCGGCGTGGTCGGCGGCCCCGACCACCGGCAGCAGCGCGTACACCACACCGTCGAGCAGGACACAGGCGTGCTGCCCGTACCGGGTCTGGCACTGGAGGCGTACGAGGTCGAGCAGCCGCAGCGCCGCCTGCCCGCCGTCCTGTGCGGTCGCCGCGCCCGCGAGCGCGAACGCCGCCACCCGCACCGGTGCCTCGGGTGCGAGGCCGAGGCGGTGCGCGGCCGAGGCCGGTTCGATGGAGCCGTCGAGCAGGCGGCGCAGCAGGTCACTGCTGAGGTGCCGGGCCAGCTCGTCGGCGGCCCGCGCCCGCAGCAGCAGCATCGCGGCGGCCGAGGCGCCCTGGCGCAGCGCGTCCTCCGCGTCGGCGGTCAGGCTCCCCGTGTCCACCGCCCATATCGAGCCGAGCAGTTCGCCGCCGGCGCGCACCGTGGTGGCGAGGCGCGGCAGCTCGTCGGCGGTCACCCCGGGCAGTGTCAGCGGGCCCTCGGCGGCGTACAGGAGGCGGTAGTCCTCGTCGTTCTCCGGGCTGCCGGGGACCTGGCGGCCGAGGATGCCCTGCCGCCTGGTCTCGTCGACCGGCTGGCCGGGGACCGTCGAGTACGCGAGGATCTGGCGGCCGAGGTCCTCGATGGCGATCGCCCCGCCGACCGCTGCCGCGACCGCGTTGGCCAGCGCGAACAGATCGCCGGGCAGCGCGTCCTCGCCCAGCGGCGCCGTGCGCGCGCCGTGTGCCCCGACGACGGACGACAGCAGCTGGAACACCTGGTGCCAGGCCGCGTCCCGGTCGGTGCCGAGCAGCGCCGTGCCCGCCGCCTCGGCGTCGGGCGCCGCGCCCGACCCGTCGCCGCGCACCACCACGCCCGCCATCCCGGCTCGCCCCGCGTCGCGCACCACCGGCCCCGCCTCGTCCGCCCGTACGCCGACGGCGAGGAGCAGCGCGCCCGGCGCCCGCTCCGGCAGCGGGGCGTGCGGATCGTGCAGCAGCACCTCGGAGACGGGAACGGTGCGGCCGTGCGGGGCGCTGAGCAGGCGCAGCGTGGAGCCGCCGAGCGCGTCGAGGAGGTTCCCCAGTGTGCAGGTGTCCATGGGTGAACCTTTCGCCGACGGCGTGAGCGAGGGATTGTCCGATCGCAACAGGCTAGACGCCGATGATTGGCCGCCACCACAAGCCCCGCCACGGTGTGCGCGCCGAGACTCGTGACATGAACGATCTGACGACCTCGACCGTCGACGACGTGGCAGGCCTGCGGGCCGTCGCCGACTTCCTCGCCGACGTGTGGCAGATGCCCCGCGACGCGCCGCCCTTCCACACCGATGTGCTGCACAGCGTCGCCCACGCCGGTGGCGCCGTGCACGCGGCCCGGTCGGGCGGCGCCGTGGTCGGCGCCTCGGTCGCGGTGTTCGGACCACCGGCCGAGCGGGACGTGTACTCGCTCGCCGCCGCGGCGGCCGTCTCCGACCGCGGCACGGGCCACGCCGTCAAGCAGGCCCAGCGGGTCTGGGCGCTCGAGCGCGGCGCCCGCACCATGCGCTGGACCTTCGACCCGCTCGTCGCCAGGAACGCCCGCTTCAACCTGGTGAAGCTCGGCGCGGTCGCCAGCGAGTACCAGGTCGACTTCTACGGGCCGATGGACGACGGCATCAACAACGGCGACGAGACCGACCGCCTCACCGCCCTGTGGGACCTGACGGCCGAAGGCCCGAACGCCACCGACCCTGCTGAAGGCCGCGCCGAGGCCGCGGTGACCGCCAAGGCTCCAGACGGCGGACCGCTCGCCGCCCGCGACGCGAGCCGGCTGTGGTGCCGCGTCCCCGAGGACATCGTCGCGCTGCGCGCCAGTGACCCGGACACCGCGCTGCGCTGGCGGCACGCCGTGCGCGACGTCTTCACGGCGGCGTACGCGGAGGGCCTGCGGGCCACCGCGATGTCCCGCGACGGCTGGTACCTGATGACTCACCCCGCTCCCACCGCCCAGGAGGACCAGGCATGAAGATCGAACGCGTAGAGCTGCTGCACATCGCGATTCCGCTGGTCAAGCCGTTCCGCACCTCGTTCGGCAGCGTCGACAGCAAGGACGCCTTCCTGCTGCACGTGATCACCGACGAGGCCGAGGGCTGGTCCGAGTTCGCCGGCGACCCCGACCCGCTGTACTGCTCCGAGTTCATCGCGGGCGCCGAGATCGTCATCCGTGACTTCCTGCTGCCGCGCGTCCAGGCGCTGCCCGAGCCGCGCGCGGCGGCCGCCGGGCGGGCCATGGAACCCGTCAAGGGCAACGAACTGGCGAAGGCGGCCCTGGAGACGGCGCTGCTCGACGCCGAACTGCGCGCCCACAACATGCCGTTGGCCACCTACCTCGGCTCTGCCACCGGGCAGCGGGTGCCCGCCGGTGTCTCCGTCGGCATCAAGAACTCCATTCCGGAACTCCTCGACGACGTCGAGGAATATCTCGCCGAGGGCTATGTCCGCATCAAGCTGAAGATCGAGCCCGGCTGGGACCTGGCGCCGCTGCGCGCCGTGCGCGAGCGCTTCGGCGACGAGCTGCCGCTCCAGGTGGACGCCAACACCGCGTACACCCTCGCCGACGCCGAACACCTGCGGAAACTGGACGAGTTCGGGCTGCTGCTCATCGAGGAACCGCTCACCGAGAACGACCTGCGCGCCCACGCCCGCCTCCAGGAACGCATCAACACCCCGGTCTGCCTCGACGAGTCGATCCACAGCGCGCGGGACGCCGCCACGGCCATCGCCATGGAGGCCTGCCGGATCATCAACGTCAAGCCGGCCCGCGTCGGCGGCTACCTGGAGGCCCGCCGCATCCACGACGTGGCGGTCGCCAACGGTGTGCCGGTGTGGTGCGGCGGCATGCTGGAGACCGGCATCGGCCGCGCCCCCAACCTGGCCCTCGCCGCACTTCCCGGCTTCACCCTGCCCGGAGACACCTCGGCCTCCAGCCGCTACTACGCGGAGGACATCACCGAGCCGTTCGTGCTCGACAAGGACGGCTGCCTCACGGTGCCCTCGGGCCCCGGCATCGGCATCGACCCGCTCCCCGACACCCTGGCCCGCTTCACCACTGCCACCCACCGGCTGTAACCGGCCGTCGACACCCGGGTCGTGTTCGGATCCGGGCTTTCCGGGTAGCGGCGTGACGGCCACCCCTGGGCGGGCCGAAACGGGCCCGCCGGGGGAGTCAACCGTCCGACGACAAGGGAGACTTGGGTGTCACAGAGCCAGGACCGGATCAAGCAGGCGCACGGTCTGGACGGCGTTCCCGACCGCATCGACTCGTACTACGGAGACTGGGCGGCCTCGTACGACGAGGACCTGCGCACCACCGACTACCGGGGCCCGCACGAGCTAGGCGAACTGTTCCGGGCCATGGCCAAAGACCATCCGGGCGCGATCGGCACCGAGTCCGTCGTCCTCGACGCGGGTTGCGGAACGGGCCTGGTCGGCGGCGTGCTCGCGCGCCGAGGTGTCACCGTCATCGACGGCTTCGACCTCAGCGAGAGCATGGTCACCGAGGCCCGCAAGACCGGCGTCTACCGCACGCTCACCGCGGGCGTCGACATGAACCGGGGCCTGGTGGAGTTCGCGGACGACAGCTACGACATGTCTGTCTGCTGCGGGGTCTTCACCTTGGGACATGTGCCGCCGACCGGGGTACAGGGACTGCTGCGTGTCACCAGGCCCGGCGGCCTCGTCCTGCTGAGCACCTTCTCGAAGTACCTCGCGGGTTCGGACTTCGTCGCGTACGTGCAGGGGCAGGCGGACGACGGCGCCCTCAAGGTCGTCGAGCGGCGCCGGGACGTGCCGTACACGGCCGAAGGGCCCGCGGACTACTGGGCGTTCGAGGTGCTGCGCTGACGCAGCGGCCCGCCCGTGGGGCCGCTGTCGGCCGGGTGTCGGCGGCGGTCGGTGGTCTGTAGGTGATCTGTCGTGGGCCGCAGGGACATTGGTGCCTGTCGGCGCCGTGGGACCACGGCGCCGGCCGCGGGCATCGCGGCCCGCGGCCCACGCACGATCCGGAAGGACCCACCCATGACCACGGACAGCTCCACCCATGTCACGATCATCGGCGCCGGTCTCGGCGGCCTCACCCTCGCCCGCGTCCTGCACCTCCACGGCATACCCGCCACCGTCTACGAGGCGGAGTCCTCGCCGACCGCACGCGCGCAGGGCGGGCTGCTCGACATCCACGACTACAACGGTCAGCACGCCGTCCGGGCGGCAGACCTGATGGACGAGTTCCGCGCCATCGTCCTGGAGGGCCACCAGGCCATGCGGGTCCTCGACCCGGACGGCACCCTCCTGTACGAGGAGGACGACGACGGCACGGGCGGCCGCCCCGAGGTCTACCGCGGCGAGCTGCGACAGATCCTGCTCGACTCCCTCCCGGCAGGCACCGTCCGCTGGGGGCACAAGGTCCGCGGCGTCCGCTCCCTCGGCGGAGGCCGCCACGAGGTGACCGTCACCGACGGCTCCACCGTCACCACCGGCCTGCTGGTCGGCGCGGACGGCGCCTGGTCACGGGTCCGGCCGCTGCTCTCCGCCGCCACCCCCGCGTACACCGGCAAGTCCGTCGTCGAGACCTACCTGTACGAGTCCGACACCCTGTATCCGGCCACGGCGAAGGCCGTCGGCGGCGGAATGATGATCTCGCTGAAGCCGGGCCGGGAACTCTTCGCGCACCGGGAGCGGGGCGGCACCCTGCACGCCTACGTGGGTCTCGAGGAGCCGCAGGAGTGGTTCGACACCATCGACCTCAGCGATGCCGCGACCCCCGAGTGGATCGCGGCGGAGTTCACCGACTGGGCGCCCGAGCTCACCGCGCTGATCACCGAGGCCGACGAAGCGCCGACCCTGCGCCACCTGTACGCGCTGCCGACCGGGCACCGCTGGGAGCGGGTCCCGGGCGTCACTCTGCTGGGCGATGCCGCCCACCTCGCGCCCCCGAATGGCGAGGGCGCCAATCTGGCCATGGTCGACGGAGCCGAACTGGCCCGGTCCCTGGCCGCGCACCCCGGCGACGTCGAGGCGGCGCTGGCCTCGTACGAGGAGGCCATGTTCGTCCGCACCGCCGAGACCCACGGGGCCGACGAGGACGGGCACTCGCTGCAGGACCTGATGGCCGAGCTTCACCGTGCGCGGGCGGAGCCGACGCCGAATAATGCGGAAGTCCGTAGTGCCCATGCGTAGTGCCCGAACGCAGCACCCATTTCGTGGCACTCACACGCAGTGCTCATGAGCAGCACCCCGTGAAAGGAATCCGCTGTGGCTTCTCGCCTCAACCCGTACATCGCCTTCGACGGGGACGCCCGCCAGGCCATGGAGTTCTACCAGGGGGTGTTCGGCGGCGAGCTCACGCTGAACACCTTCGGCTCCGCCGGTGGCGGCGGGGCGCCCGCCGGCTTCGCCGACAAGATCATGCACGCCCTCCTGGAGACACCGGCCGGGTTCACGATCATGGGCTCGGACACCCCGCCCGGCATGGACCGCACCGTCGGCACCAACATCTCGGTCAGTGTCAGCGGCGACGACTCAGTGGCCCTGCACGGCTACTGGGACAAGCTGGCCGCCAACGGGACGGTCGTCATGCCCCTGGAGAAGCAGATGTGGGGCGACGAGTTCGGCATGTGCACCGACAGCTTCGGCATCAACTGGATGGTCGACATCAGCGACCAGTAGGCCGCGCGGTGCCCGCCCGGCACGGTCCAGGGGGCGCTGGACCGTGCCGCGCAGTCGAGTGAACCGTGCATCCGTCCCACGGGGCAGATCTTGACCACCTGTTGACCGCCTGGGAGCGGAAGCTTTCCGCAGTGGTGAAGCCCGCTTGGGAGTCGCCCGTGCGCTGCGGCCCTGCGGGTGCCTGGGAGTGGTCGTGCGCGTGGCGTGTCAGCGCGATGACGTTGACCACCAGCAGACACAGCAGCACGACGAGCACCCCCGTGACCAGCCACCGCTGTCCGCGCCGCCACCGGGGGCCGGGCATCGACATCCGGGCCTCCCAGTCCGATCCGTCAGGAGGACCCTAGGCGGCGCATCCCGCGGGAACAGCAGTCCACCGAAAATCATGACCAGGAGTCGACGAGTGAGGTAAGTGCCCGCGCGCACGGAGCAAGTGAGTCAAGTGCCCGCCCGCACGGAGCTTCGCGCACGCCATGGTGCCTGTCCCGGCGTGTGATTGACTGACTCGTATGGCCCCGCATCCGTCTCCGTCCCCGCACCCGTCAGCCCGGTCATGACCACGGAACCGATGCCGGCCACACGTCCCCGCAACCGCAGGCAGCTGATCGTCGAGGCGGCCGGGCGACTCTTCAGCGAGCGCGGCTATCACGCGGCGTCCATGGAGGACATCGCCTCGGGCGTGGGCATCACCGCGGCGGCCCTCTACCGGCACTTCCCGAACAAGTACGCGCTGTTCTCCGAGTGCGCCCACGCCATGGTGGACGGCCTCGTCGCCACGCTCGACGAGCTGCCGCCCGAGGCGGACACGGCCGAGCTGCTCACGGCCCTGATCCGGATCACCGTGAAGCGCCGCGCGGAGGGCGGTGTGTACCGCTGGGAGGCCCGGTACCTCGACCGTGAGGACCGCCGGCTGCTCCGGGGGAAGTTCGCCCGTGTCGTCGGCCGTGTGACCGAGGCGGTACGCAGGGAACACCCCGGAGAGCGCGCCGAGTTGCGGGTCGTGGCGGCCCTCGGCGCGATCGGATCGATCACGATGCACCGCACGTCCATCGCCCAACGCCGGGCCGAGGAACTCCTGTTGACGTGCGCGCTGGGGCTGGTCGCGGCGGACGCCGCCCGGCCGGTCAAGGGGGGCGGGCGGCCCGTCGAACTCCCGGCTCTCCCGGTGGCGCGCTCGCGGCGCGCGGAGATCCTCGCGGCCGCCGTCCCGCTGTTCGCGCGCGACGGATTCGCCAATGTGACGAACGGCCAGATCGCCGAGGCGGTGGGCCTGGCCCCGTCCGCGCTCTACCGCCACTACCCGGGCAAGGTCGACATCCTGGCGGCGGCCTGCCTGCAGGCGGCCGGGTTGCTCGCCCAGGCGGTGGACCGGAACCTGGAGGGGACGGCAGGGCCGCACGAGGCGGTGGCGGCGCTGGCGGCGACGTACGTGGCGTACAGCTTCGAGCACACCGCGCTGACGAGCGTCGCGGAGGCCGAGTTCGGGGGGCTGCCCGCCGAGTCGCAGCGCCCCTTGACGCTGGCGCAGCGCGAGCACATCGCCGTATGGGAACAGCAGTTGCGGCTCGCTCGGCCCGAGCTCGATCCGCGGCAGGCCCGTGTCCTGGTGCACGCCGGGTTCGGTGTCGTCGTCGAGGCCGGGCGGAGCATGCGGTGGCGGGACAGCGCGGAGCACCGGGCCACGGTGGCGGGACTCGTGGTGCGGGCGTTGGGGCTCTGAGCGGTGAGCCCCAACGCCCGCGTGGGGGAGGGGTGTCAGTCCTGCCGGTTGTGCGTCGGAATGGTGATGGGTGTGGTCTGCCCCGACGCCCCCTTGTTCAGGAAGCCCATGGCCAGCGCGCGGACGAACTGGTCGAACATGTAGAACGCGCTGGGCGCGACCGGGTTCAGCCCCTCACGGAAGAGGATGAAGGCCGGCCACACCGTGCGGATCAGGGCCGCCGAGGCGTAGTCGCGCTTGAGCCCCAGCCAGTCGCCGACCTCGTTGCTCAGGACGTAGCGCACGAACTCGTTGAGGAACCCGCGCGTGACACCGAGGTCGATCTGCGCGGTCAACCCCAGCAGATCCTCGGCCAGTTCGATGCCCTCGGTGCTGGGGGCGAGGATCGGCGTGAGCACCTGCGCCGACTGCTTGTCCGCCTCCTCCCAGGACTTCGGGATGTACTCCGTGCGCACCCCGAGCAGGTGCAGGGCGACCTGCCAGCTGTGCAGGAAGGCCTCCTGGTCCTCGGCCGAGAACGGGACCTTCCACTCCAGCAGCTTCCTGCGCACGAACGTGCCGAGGCTGTGGAAGGTGACCAGGATGTCGGCGTTGCTGATCGGGATCTTCTGGTCCGAGACCGCCGACCAGTGCGGTGACTGCGGCAGCATGTGCCGCACCGCGGCGTGCACCAGGCGCGTCTTGTTGGCGGTGACGATGAACTGGCCCTCGGGCTCCAGTCCCTTCAGCTCCGCCAGGTCGTAGCCGAAGGTGAACGTCTTGGCCGCGCGGTCCTGCATGTCGGCGCCGCCCGCCGACCAGTAGACGCTCTTCGCCTCGCGCGGGATGACGGTGCTCATGATCCCGCTGCCGAGCCCGTAGAGCAGGAACAGGTAGGTGTCCTTGCGCCGGTTGAAGTCGGCGGCGCGGGCCAGCTTCTTCGGGTCCGCCCAGGAGGGGAGCTTGTTGACCTCCTGGAGGTAGGCGGTGAGTTCGGCCGGCAGGCCGCTGGGCAGCGGGTCGCTATTGTTCACCCACGGTTCCATCGCCTTGTTCACGGCCGGAACCTGACCGTTGGTGATGATCTTGGCCATCAGCGGGTCGATGGCGTCGTCCCACACGTACTCGGGGTCGGTGCCCGCTCCGGAGCCCGCGATCGAGCCCGTCGGCGACCAGGCCCAGGCGTTGGTGGCGGTACCCGTCGCGCCCACGAGTCCCAGCGCGGCACCGAGCGACAGGATGTTTCTGCGGCTCAGATTTGTCATTGACTTACTCGCTTCCCTGGTTGGCCAGGCGGTTCAACAAGCCCGGATGTGCTGGGTGTTGGGCTCTCCGCCACGCTTCAAATCTTGTTCCAGGATGTGATTTCTGATTAACATAGCGAGGCGCGCAGGCATCGACAAGAGAGTCGGCAAGAGTGCCGACAGGGCATCGAAGTGACCGGTGCGAACCGGAGCACCGGTCCCGTACGAGCGAGGAGCCCGCATGAGCACGGACCAGGCCCGCCCCGCGTGGGTGACCGACGAGTCGATCGCGCGATGGTGCGACGGGGTGCGCCGCGACGCGAAACGCGGCGAAGCCGAGGAGCCCGAGCCGCTGACCGCGGCGGCACCGTTCGACCTGTCGCCGACCGCCGCCGTCCCCACCTGCACCCCTCAGGACGTGGCGCAGGCGGTGGCGGGCGCCCGCGCCGCGCAGGCCGCATGGGCGCGCACACCGGACAGGCGCCGCGCCGACGTCGTACTCGCCTTCCACGACCTGCTGTTGAAGCGGCAGGACCAGGCGCTCGACCTGATCCAGTGGGAGACGGGCAAGGCGCGCTACCACGCGTGGATGGAGGTGGCCCAGGTCGCGACGATCGCCCGGCACTACGCGCGGCGCGCCCGGCACTACCTGGCACCGCGCCGCGTACGGGGAATGATCCCCGGCGCGACGAGGGTCCAGGAGGTGCGGGTGCCGAAGGGCGTCGTCGGCATCGTCTCGCCCTGGAACTACCCCCTCTACCTCGGCGTCGGCGACGTACTGCCGGCCCTCCTCGCCGGCAACGCCGTGGTCTCCAAGGCGGATTCGCAGACCCCGCTGACCCTGCTGTGGACGCGGGCCCTGATGGCGGAGGCCGGACTGCCCGCCGACCTGTGGCAGATCGTGACCGGCCGCGGCTCCGTCGTCGGCACCGCCCTCGTCGAGGCCGCCGACTACGTGTGCTTCACCGGGTCGACCGCCACCGGACGCGCCGTCGGGGAACGCGCCGCCCGCCGCCTGGTGGGCGCATCCCTCGAACTCGGCGGCAAGAACCCGCTGATCGTGCGCGCCGACGCCGACGTGAAGGCAGCCGCGGCGGGCACGGTGACAGCGGCCTTCGCCAACACCGGGCAGATGTGCATCCACATCGAGCGCGTCTACGTACACGAAAAGGTCTACGACACCTTCCGCGACGAACTCGTGCGCGCCACAAGGGCGTTGCGCCTCGGCAGGACCTACGACTACGCGGCCGACCTCGGCTCCCTCACGTCGAAGGCGCAGCTCGAGGCCGTCGAGTCCCACGTCGACGAGGCGGTGGCAAAGGGCGCGACGGTGCTCGCGGGCGGCAAGGCCCACCCCGACATCGGCCCGCTCTTCTACGAACCCACCATCCTCGAAGGTGTCACGCTGGACATGGCCGTGTGCGGCGACGAGACCTTCGGTCCGGTCGTCTCGCTGTATCCGTTTGGGTCGGACGACGAGGCGGTCGACCTCGCCAACCAGGGCAGTTACGGCCTCTCGGCGTCGATCTGGTCGAAGGACACCCGCGAGGCCGCCCGCCTCGCACGCCGGATCCGGTCCGGCTCGGTCAACATCAACGACGGCGCCGCCGCGGCCGCGGGCAGCATCGAGGCGGGCATGGGCGGCATGGGCGACAGCGGACTCGGCAGGCGCCACGGCGCCGAGGGCATCCGCAAGTACACCGAGAGCCAGACGCTCGCCACGCAGCGACTGCTCCCTCTCGGCCCGACGAAACCAGAGGAGAGCTCGGTGACATCCTTCATCCGACGGACGAACGGCCAACTGGCCCTGCTGCGCAGGCTGGGGGTCCGATGAACGGCGTGAGCGAACGGTGGAAGGCACTGCGCGCGGTGGCCGGCCCGGTGGACCCGGCCGAACTCGACGCCCTGTGGGCGGACCTGGAAACGGTCGACGCGTCCTCGCTCCTCGGCCCCTGGCGCGGCTTCGCCTTCCTGACTGGACACCCCATCGAGAAGGTACTGGCGGCCAGCCGCTGGCACGGCAAACGGTTCGACGCCCTCGACGACGCGAAGCCGCTGATCTGCCGCGCCGAGGACGGCGGCCTCTACTCCGACACCAAGGCGGGCCGCGGCGAGGCCAGCCTCTGGAACGTCGAGTTCCGCGGCGAGGTGACCGCCACGATGGTGTACGACGGGATGCCCGTGTTCGACCACTTCAAGCGGGTCGACGACACCACGCTGATGGGCGTGATGAACGGCAAGCCCGGCGTCGTGCTCGTGGACGGCCGGCACTTCTACTTCGGCCTGGAACGCGAAACCCCGGACCGCACATGAAGGCCGCGGTGCTGACATGAAGGCCTCGGTACTGCTCTCGTGCGGCACCGCGCCCAGCGCACTCGTCGACGCCGAACTCGACGATCCGCGCCCGCACGAGGTGCTGGTCCGGATCGAGGCGGTCGGCGTCTGCCACACCGACCTCGCCACCCGGACGGCACTCGGCGACCGCCCGGCGGTGCTCGGCCACGAGGGCTGCGGAGTCGTGGAGCGCCTCGGGTCCGAGGTCGCGGGCCTGGAGGCGGGGGACCGGGTGGTGCTGTCGTTCGCGCACTGCGGTCGCTGCGGCCAGTGCCGGGCCGGTCATCCGGCGTACTGCGACCTCGCGACCACCCTCAACAGCTCGGGGCGCCGGGCGGACGGCACACCCACCATCCGAGTCGACGGTGTCCCGGTGTTCGGCTCCTACTTCGGCCAGTCGTCCTTCGCCACGGCCGCGCTCGTCGACGCCCGGTCCTGCGTGCCGGTCGGCGACGTGCCACCGTGGGTCGCCGCGCCGCTGGGCTGCGGATTCCTGACGGGGGCGGGCGCGGTCCTCAACGTCCTGCGGCCGGGGCCTGGGGACCGACTCCTGGTGGTCGGGGCAGGCGCGGTCGGCAGCGCTGCCGTCCTGACGGCGCTGTCCGAGGACGTGGAGGTCGTGGTGGCGGAACCGGTCGTCGCGCGCCGCGACCTGGCGGCCCGCTTCGGCGCGCTGTCGGTCGCCTCCCTGGACGACCCGCTCCCCTCGGTGACCCACGCCCTCGACACCACCGGCCGCCCGGAGCTGGTGGCCCGCACGCTCTCGCTGCTCCAGCCACGCGGCACGCTGGCCGTGGTCGGCCTCGGCCCCGCGAGAGCCGAGATCGACGTGCGGGACCTGATGCTGCGCGGGCTCCAACTCCGGGGCTGCGTCGAAGGGGACGCGGAACCCGCGCAGCTCGTGCCGGAGCTGATCGGGCGCTACGAGAAGGGGCGGCTGCCGCTGGACGAGCTGGTGACGACGTACGGACTCGGGGAGTTCGACCGGGCGGTGGCGGAGCAGCGGGAGGGGAAGGCGCTCAAGGCGGTGCTGCTGCCGTAGGGCTGAGGGCTGAGGGCTGAGGGCCGGGCTCAGGCGTGGTGGTCCATCGGGACGTGTCCCCGGGCGCGCCCGTCGTCGTCCAGAAGGCGACCCATCCGCTTGGCGGTCAGCAGGGTGACATCACGGCGCAGGATGCGGGCGCCGGGGAGCCGGGAGCCGAGGCGGACCTCGAACCCGGCGGCGTCACTCAGCGAGCGCGCCCACGTCGACACCAGCAGATTCGCCTCCCCGGTCACCGCCATGCACAGCCGAACGCCGGGCAGCGCCGCCACCAGGTGCCCCGCCGCGTCGAGTTCGGCGGAGGGCACGGCGAGGCGGTACGTGCCGATGATCGGGCGGCCCGCCGCCAGGTGGGACACGTCGCAGCGGATCCTGACCTGGCCGGAGGCGAGCATCCGGGCGAGGCGGCGGCGGACCGTCGCCTCGCTCGTGCCGGTGTCCCGGGCGAGATCGCTGTAGGGGCGGCGGGCATCGTGGGACAGGGCCCGGAGCAGTGCACGGTCGGCTTCGCCGTGCTGCGGGGCCGCCGCTTGCGCCGACGCGGCGGACGCCAGGCGGGAGCGCTGCCCCCGGTCGAGCGCGTGCACCTTCCAGTCCGCGCCTTCCCGGTAACTGTGCAGCACCACGGAGAGTTGCACGTCGCGGACCCCCGGCAGCCCGGCGAGCGGGCCGTCCGCGAACCGGGTCATGGCTGCCGTACCGGAGCAGGCCAGGGTGAGGAACAGGGTGCCGTCGCCGCCCGTGGTGCCGCCCCCGGTGGTGCGCTCGACACTGGCCACGCGCGGGTCCGCGCACGCGGCCTCAGCGGCGGCGGCCAGGCTGCCGGGAGCCACGGCCACATCGGCGAAGGCCATGCACAGGCGCTGCCCCCGCGCGTGCCGCTCCCACGTCTCGTACGCGGTGCTCCAGGCGAGGCCCGAGGCGCGCAGCCGGTCCCAACGGCGGGCGGCGGTGGTGGCGTCGATGCCGAGGACCGCGCCGATCCGCGACCAGGGGGCGCGGGGGCTGGTCTGCAGGGCGTCGACGAGCGCCATGTCGGTCTCGTCGAGGTCGTGCATGCCGACCTCGGGGACGTCGTGCGCGGCTGCGGCACGGGTGTCGCACATGTCGGCAGTTGGGCTGCCGGAATCCTGCGCCCCAAGGGGGATGGATTCCGGCATCGGTGCGGGGGCGGGCGGCATGGCGACCATTGTGGGGCCACTCGCACCCGCCCGTGCGGCGGCCCCCGGCACAGGGGCGGACGCCCGCCGCACGGATGTGCGCGCCTGCCCGGACGCGGACCCGTCCCAAGGCCCAGGCGTGCGCGCCCACTCCCCAGTCGCGACACACACCGTGGAGCCGCCGTGAGCGCCACCGACACACCGACCGGCGCGCCTGCCGCGCCACCCGAGCCCGCCGAGGGCCGGGTCCGGCTCGACCGGGCCGCGAAGACGACCGTAGGGCTGCTGTTCCTGGCCTGGATCGTCGACTACATCGACCGGCTCGTCATCAACCTCGCCCTGCCGCACATCGGCACCGAGTTCGGCATCGACCGGACCCAGCAGGGCATGGTCCTGTCCGCGTTCTTCCTCGCGTACGCGGCCTGCCAGATCCCCGGCGGCCTGCTCGCCGACCGGTTCGGGTCCAAGCGGATCCTGCTCTGGGCGATGCTCATCTGGTCCGCGTTCACGGCGCTCACCGGCACCGCCTGGTCGTTCGCCGCGCTCCTCGTGATCCGGGTGCTGTTCGGCGCCGGACAGGGCATCTTCCCCGCCGCCGCGATGAAGGCCGTCGCCGAACGCACCGGACCGCGCGAGCGGATGACGGCGAGCGGCTGGATCTCCTCGTCCAACGCCTTCGGCGCGGTCGTCGCACCGCTGATCGCGGGCCCCGTCATCGCCCTGTGGGGCTGGCGCATGTCGTTCTACGCCGTCGCGGGACTCGGCGTCGCGACCTACATCCTCGTACAGCTGCTGCTGCCCCCGGCACGACCGGCCGCACGGGCGGAGGCCGCCGAGGGCGGCGGGGGCACGCGTGCGCTGCTCGCCACCCCCGCCATGTGGCTGTACGTGGGCATGCTGTTCGGCTACGGCATGCTCGCCTGGGGCCTCAATTCCTGGGTGCCCTCGTATCTGCAGACCGAGCGCGGGCTCTCGCTGGAGAGCTCGGGCCTGCTCACCGCGCTGCCCGCGCTGTTCGGCGGCCTGGCCATGATCCTGAGCGGCTGGTGCGCGGACAAGCTCAAGGGCCGCCCCGCGCTGCTGGTCGCCCCGTCCATGACCGTCGCCGGCGTCTCGGTGCTCGCGATGACGCAGGCCGAGAGCCTCGTCGCGTTCGAGACGCTGCTGTGTCTCGCCTTCGCCGCCTGCACGTTCTGCTTCACGCCGATCTTCGCGGTGCCGCTGCGGACGCTGTCGACCCGGTTGAGCGGCGCCGCCTCCGGAATGATCAACTTCGGCGGCCAGTCCGCGGGCATCCTGGTGCCGATGCTGATGGGATATCTCGCGGACACCTACTCGTTCACCGTCGCCTTCGCCGTCCTCGCCCTCGGGGCGGCGCTCACCGCCGTCCTCGCCCTGCTCACCCCGCAGACCTCCGAGGCCCTGCGCTCCCGGCTCGGTCCCGCCGTCCGGGACTGACCACCGGCCCTCCCCAACTCAGCGAAGGAGCTTCGCCGCATGACCATCGCCACGCCCCCCGCCTGCCCGGTCGACCCCGCCCGGCTCACGCTGCCCGCCGGCACCCCCGCCGACGAGGGGCTGCCCCAACTGCTCCCCGCCCTGGGCGAGCTCTACCGTGACCTGCACGCCCACCCCGAGCTGTCGATGCACGAGACCCGCACCGCCGGGATCATCGTGACCGTGCTGCGCGCCCAGGGCTGGGAGGCCACGGAACATGTCGGCACCACCGGCGTCGTCGGCGTGCTCACCAATGGCGAGGGCCCCACCGTCCTGCTCCGCGCCGACACCGACGGGCTCCCGCTGGCCGAGGACACCGGCCTGCCCTACGCCTCGACCGACACCGCGACGGGCCCCGACGGCCACGAAGTCCCCGTGATGCACGGCTGCGGCCACGACCACCACGTCACCGCGCTGCTCGGCGCGACCGCCCTGTACGCGGCCGACCGCACGTCCTGGCGCGGCACGCTGCTCGCCGTCTTCCAGCCCGGCGAGGAGATCGCGGCGGGCGCCCGCGCCATGGTCGACGACGGCTTCGCGGACCGCTTCCCGCGCCCCGACGTCTGCCTCGGCCAGCACGTCAGCCCGCTGCCCACCGGCACGGTGGCGCTGCGCCCCGGCACGACCATGTCGGCCGCGGACAGCTTCCGCATCCGCCTGTTCGGCTCCGGCGGACACGGTTCCCAGCCCGAGCTGACGGTCGACCCCATCGTCCTCGGCGCACACGTCGTGACCCGACTGCAGACGGTGGTCTCCCGGGAGATCGCCGCCCAGGACGCGGCCGTGGTCACGGTCGGCTCGTTCCGGGCGGGGCACAAGGAGAACATCATCCCGGACAGCGCCGAACTCAAGGTCAACGTCCGTACCTTCGACCCGAAGGTACGCGAACGGGTCCTCGCCGCCATCGAACGCATCGTCCGCGGCGAGGCCGAGACCGCGGGCGCCCCGCGCGAGCCGGAGTTCGAGCCGCTCAACGCATTCCCGCTCACCGTCAACGACGACGAAGCCACCGAGCGCGTCCGCACCGCCCTGCTGTCCGTCTACGGCGAGGAGGGCGTCCAGCACATGGCGCGCCCGCTCTCCGGCAGCGAGGACTTCGGCGTCTTCGGCACGACCCTCGACTGCCCGTCGGTGTTCTGGATGTGGGGCAGCCTCGACCCCAAGCTCTACGAGGGCGAGGACCCGACGCAGCCGCGCCCCGGCATCCCCGGCAACCACTCGCCGCGCTTCGGCCCGCAGGCGGAGCCGGTCATCGAGTACGGGGTGCGCGGGCTGCGCGCGGTCGCCGCGGAGTTCAACGGCCCCACGGCCTGACCGCACGGCCGGCCGGGCGCGTCAGGGCTGGATCTTCTCCAGGTCCTCGAGCAGGCCCGGCCGGGTCGGCTGCCAGCCCAGAGCGGCGCGGGTGTGCGCGCTGCTCGACGGCTGGTCGGTCGCGAAGATCGGCCCGAGCGGGCCGAAGCTCTCCTCCGGGACGGACTCCGAGGGCACCCCCAGACGTCGCCCGATGACCGCCGTGATGTCCCGTACCGCGTCACCCTCGTCGGCGACGGCGTGCCACGCACTGCCGGCGGGGGCCTTCTCCAGGGCGAGCCGGAACAGGACGGCGGCGTCGAGCGCGTGGACGGCGGGCCAGCGCTGCGTGCCGTCGCCCGGATAGCCGGCGACGCCGGTCTGCCGGGCGATCTGGGTGAGCAGCCCGGCGAAGCCGCCGTCGCCCTCGTTGTGCACGGTGCGCGGCAGCCGGACCGCGGAGCTGCGCACGCCGCGCGAGGCGAGACCGAGGGCGCGCTCGACCGACACACTCCGCCCGCCGACGGGCCCGCCGGTGGGCAGCGGGTCCTCCTCGGTGGACGCCCGCCCCGCCGCATGGGGCGTACCCGACACCGTGACGAGCGGCCGGTCGGTGCCGACGAGCGCGGCACCGAGCGCATCGAGCGCCGCGCCCTCCTCGGCGACGGCCCGCGCGAGCGCCTCCGGTGAACTGAAGTCGTTGCTGAAGGCGAGGTGGACGACGCCGTCCGCCTGCTCCGCGCCGGTGCGCAGCACGTCGAGATCGGTAAGGCCGCCACGGACCACGTCCGCGCCGGCGGCCCTGGCCTTCTCGGCGGAGGCGTCGGAGCGGGCGAGGGCGGTGACCGAGTGACCCGCGGCGAGCAGTTCGGCGACGACGGCCGAGCCGATCAGGCCCGTGCCGCCCGTGATGAAGACGCGCATGGCGGACTCCAAGGTACGAGGAATGGGTGATGCGACACGTGTCGCATCACTTAGGATGACCGTATGCCGAGATGGAAGCCGGATGCCCGGCAGCGCCTGGTCGTGGCGGCGCTGAGCCTGTTCGCCGAGCAGGGCTACGACGACACGACGGTGGCCCGGATCGCCGAGCGCGCGGGCCTGACCCGCAGCACGTTCCACCGGTACTTCGCCGACAAGCGGGAGATCCTCACCGCGGGCCAGAAGACCCTCAGCCGCCTACTGGTCGAGGGCATCACCGAAGCCCCCGCCGACGCGACCCCGGTCGCGGCCGTCGCGGCGGGCCTCGAACGTGCCTCGGGCGAGATGACCTCCTTCAACCGCGAGCTGAGCCCGCTGCTGCACGCGGCGATCGAGGCGAACGAGGAACTTCAGGAGCGCAACGCACTGAAGAGCGTCGGCATGGCCGCGGCCATGGTCGAAGCGCTGCGCCTGCGCGCCGTCCCGGAACCCACGGCCCAGGTGGCCGCGGAACTCGGCGTCCTGGCCTTCAAGCTCGGCTTCACCGAATGGGCCGCACCCGCCCGCGACGAGGCCCCCGGTGAACTGGCCCCCCTGGTCCTGGCCGCGTTCGAGGAACTGCGGGCGGCGGCGAAGGGGCTCCGCTAGTCGGCTCCGCCCTCACGAGCCCGGCCCTCACGATGGCTCGGCCCCGCCCTCACGGCCCGGCGATCTCCTGCCGGAGCCGCTGCGTGAAGCGGCGCAGGTGGGCCACCGTCTCGTGGTACTCGGCCCGGCGGGCGTCCGAGCCGGCGGTGGGGCGGATGCCCCAGACCCGGCGGACGAGGGTGTCGGCGAGGCGGACCGTGTCGTCGGCGCACAGCAGGTAGAGCGCAGAACGGGCTTCCTGCAGCCGGTCCGTCAACTCGTTGGCGCCGGGGCCGTCATCGCCCAGGCGGGAATCCTTGAGGTGGTCGATCAGCTGCACCACGGCCGTGTTGAAACTGGCCCCGGCCTTGAGTTTCTGCTCGCGCAGCCACATCCGGTCCTGCCTCCGCGCGGTGAACCACGACCCGAACACGACCCCCAGAAGCCCGATCCCGGCCCCGAGGCCCACCGACAGCATGTTCCCCACGGTCAACTTCCCCCTCCCGACGGCGAATCGAGGCTCAGGCTACAGAGATCGGGGGAGGGGGCCCAGGTGACGAGAGCGGTCAGCGGTCCGGGCGTCCGTCGTCTCAGCTCTGCCCGGCCCGTCGGGTCTGTCAGGCCCGCACCCGCAGCCCGTCGAACTCCGCGATCCCCCGCTCTCCGCTCCCGCCGTTCACCGCGCTCATGAACACACCCACGTCCTGCCCGCCCGCCGCGACCCCCGCAGGGGACGCCGTGCCGACCGTCGTCCACGTCGTGCCGTCCGTACTGAACTCGCCCCTGTACGTGGCGCCTTGGCGGGTCAGGCGCAGGTGTACGGGCGCGCTGGTCGAGCCGCCCGCCGTCGTGACGGAGTCGAGGCGGCCGTTGCCGTCGGTGTCCCAGGACAGCGCGCAACCGTTGGACGGGGTGACCGCGAGGTTCACATATCCCGAACTGCCCTTCGCCGCCAGGTCGTTGCGCACCATCAGGCCCGCGCGCGCCCAGCCGCCCGTACGGTCCTGGGACGTGACCCGGACGGCGGCGGAGGCCCCGTCCGTCAGGGCGCCCGGGCGGTAGATCGCGCCGAACTGGTCCGTCCCGCCCCACAGGTCGGCGCCGCCGCCCTCGATGGCGAACGCCTCGCCGGACCGGCCGAACACCGCGTCGTTGAACGACACCGTCCGGTACGGGTCCTCGACCCCGGTACCGGCGAGCAGCCGGACCGCGTCGACCGCCGCGCCGCGCGCCGTTCCCATGCGGTACGCGGCGTCGGCGCGCACCTGGAGCACGAGCTTGTCCACCGCGCCCCTCAGCGACACCGTGAAGCGCGCGGTGAACTTCCCGCCGGGAGTCACCTCCGCCGCCGTGGCCGGCCCTTCCGCGTGGGCGGTCAGTCCCTCGGGCAGGTCGAGGGAGAGGGTGACATCGCGTGCGGGAGCGAGGCCGTTGCGGTTGGTGAACGTGGCCTCGACGGTGACCGGCTCGTCGGCGGAGACGGCGGCGTGCCTGACGGAGGTGGTCAGTGTGGCCTGGTGCGCGGCGCCCGCGAGAGTGTCGTGGATCCGGCGCGCGAGCCGCTCGATCGACCCCGAGGGGCGCTGCGGATACGTCTCGTGCCCGTGCGCCCACTTGTCGTCCATCGCGAACCAGTCGATCCCGGCGGGCTCCCGCTTCTCCGCGAGTGCCTCCGACAGTTCGGCGAAGTACCTTTGCCAGCGCGGGAGATAGAGGCCGGAGACCAGCCCCGACCACTCCCGGTTCGCGTAGTCGCGCAGCCCCGCGTCACTGCCCTCCCGGTCGCCCCAGGTCGTCAGGATCGACCGGGCGTCGAACTCGAGGCGGTCCTGCTCCGCGCGATCGGCTCCCCAGGCGCGGGCCTCGGCGAGCCACCGGCCCAGCAGATGCTGCTCCGAGGTGGCCAGCGCGTCGTCGAGGAGCCTCATCCAGTCGAGCCACGTCCGCGTGAGCTGCCCGAACAGCGTCGCGTCCCGGACCTCGTACGCCGCCCTGATCTGCGGCAGCAGCACCCGGCTGCGGTTGGCGAGGACCTGCCGGGCGACGTCGAGCAGGTCGTGCCGGTAGGCGGAGCTGTTGCGCAACTCCGCGTCGACGGTGAGGAGTTCGGTCAGGGCGCGGTCGAACGCCGCGGTGTCGTAGCGCTCGGACTGTGGGCTCCACGCGGCTGCCGACTTCACGTTCAGCCCGGGCCTGGCCCCGAAGAGCCCGTCGGGCGGCTCGCTCCAGGAGTCGGTGCGGCGCATCCCGTACGCCGTCCCGCGCAGCACCCGCCAGGCGGCGGTCGCGTGCCGGTCGGCGCCGCCGTAGCGGGCCGCCGCCCACCGCTCGAACCAGTCGTCCAGGTCGACGCTGCCCGCCGTCCACGCGAGATCTCCGAGGAGCGCGAGCGCCGCGGGGTTGTTGTCGGCCCCCTCCGGCATCGCGGCGATCCCGGACAGCCTGCTGCCGTCCTTGTCCCGCCAGCGCGGGTAACTCTCGACCCAGTCCGGGGTGTTGGCGCCGAGCGCGGTGTGCCCGCCGAAGTTCCAGATGCTGCCGTACGCGTACGGGGTGTCGCCCCAGTCGCTCTCCCGGTCGGTCACCGTGGCGTACCGGTCGGACAGGCCGTCGACGATCAGCATCCGGTCGCGGTCGACGGCGTCGAGGATCTCGCGGCGCGGGTTGGTCTGCCAGCCGAGGATCGCCCACACGGCCCCCGGGTGGGCCGTGCGCAGGGCGGTCTCGACGGCGCGCGCGGCCTCGCCGACCGGCACGTCGCCCGGCCGGCCGCCCTCGTGCAGCAGGTCCATCTTGTACATGGAGGTGCCGCCGAGCCGTGCGTCGAGCCGGGAGTAGAACTCGGCGCCCACATCCGCGAAGGCCTCGGTGCGCGGGTCGAGCCAGTCGGGGCGCCGGAACCCGCTCCAGGTGCCCTGCGGGACGACCTTCGCCCCGTCGGCCCGCTCCGGGAAGCCGTCGGGCACGGTGCCGAACCAGCCCGGAAGCACCGGCGTCATGCCCAACTCCCGTACCCGGTCGGCGATTTTGCGTCCCAGGTCGGCGCGCCGCTCAAGGAGGCGGCGGCTGACCGGGCCGCCGAAGCCCGACATGTTCTGCAGCAGCCACCACGGCTGGTGTGCCGGGGCGGGGATCCACGCCAGCAGCTCGGCCTCGGAGTAGCCGAACCGGCGGAACGTGTCGAAGTAGGCGGCTTCCACGCCGGTCGTCACGAGGACTTCGTTGAAGCCGTGCAGCGCGAGCACGTCCAGCTCCCGCTGCCAGGCGTCCCAGTCCCGGTAGGGGCCGGTGTAGCCGTCGTTGGTGTCGTTGAGGGCGAACCGGTGGGAGACGTTCGCGGACGCCGTCACCTCATCGGCAGGGGCGGGCAGCCGGTCCGGGAGGTTCAGCTGCTCGCCGTTCCAGGTGACGGAGGCGTGGGCGACATCGCGCAGATACCGGTGCAGGCCGGCGAGGAGGGTGGCCGGGGTCGTGCCCTCGACGACGATGCGCCCGCGCGTGCCGGAGACCCGGAAGCGGTCGCCCGTACCCGAGCCGCTCGACGGGCGGAAGGTGACCTGGTCGTGGTGGCGGGGGAGCAGCCGTCGAAGCGCCGCGTCGGCGGGCCCGGTGTCGAAGCCCGCACCGCCGCCGGATGCTGCGAAGGTGGGTGCGCCCGGCGCGGGCAGCGCGGCCGTGACACCAAGGACGAGCGCCGTGCTCGACAACAGGCGTCTGCGGCTCAGGCGGGGGCGGTCCGGGTGCTGCGGGGTGGATCCGGTCACGAGGTCAACTCCCGAATGACGGCCGCTCAGGCCTGCTCGATGTCGGTGACGTTCGTGCAAGAGCATGCTTGATTCGCCCCATGTTTGAGCACAAAACAGCAACGTGTCAACGGAAACCACTCGACTGTCGGGCGGTCCGGTCGAAGACATGCGCTGGACCGATCGCGGGAGAGGGCCGCACGCTGATCGTGTGAGCGAGAATCCTGATCTTCCCCGTGTCCCGCTGCCGTGGATCGCCCGGCCCGGCGCCCGTGCCTGGCGCTGTGCGCCCGCACCGGTCGAGGTGCGCGCGTTCCACACCGCGCTGCCCGACTACGCGCCGACGCCGCTGACCGAACTCCCGGAACTGGCCGAGGAGCTGAGGCTCGGACGGGTCCTCGTCAAGGACGAGTCGAGCCGTCTCGGGCTGCCCGCCTTCAAGGCCCTCGGCGCGTCCTGGGCCGTCCACCGCGCACTCGCCGGGGCGCGGGGCCCGGTCACCCTCGTGACCGCCACCGACGGCAACCACGGCCTGGCCGTCGCCCGCACGGCCAGACTGCTCGGGCACCGCGCCCACGTACTCGTACCGCGGGGCGTGCGCCCGGGCGCCGTGGCGGCCATCGCCTCGGAGGGCGCGCAGGTCACCGAGGTGCCCGGGACGTACGACGAGGCGGTGCGCCGCGCTGCGGAGGTGGCCGAGGAGCCCGGCGCGGTCCTCGTCCAGGACACCGCGTGGCCCGGCTACGAACGGATTCCGGGGTGGATCGTCGAGGGGTACTCCACGCTCTGCGCCGAGGTGGACGAGCAACTGGGTGCGCGGGAACCGGACCTCGTCGTCGTACCCGTGGGCGTCGGATCGCTGGCCCAGGCCGTCGTGACCCACTACCGCAGCCGGCCCTCGGGACACGCGCCCGCGCTGCTCTCCGTGGAGCCGGAGGCCGCGGCCTGCGTCCTGGAGAGCCTCACCCGCGGCGAAGCCACCAGCATCCGCACCGGCGACACCGACATGGCCGGGCTCAACTGCGGCACACCCTCCACGCTCGCCTGGCCCCACCTGGACGCGGGCCTCGACGCGGCGGTCGCCGTCCGGGACACCGACAGCGCCCGCGCGGCCACCCGCCTCGCGGAGCTCGGGGTCCGCGCGGGCCCCTGCGGCGCCGCGCCCCTCGCCGGACTGCGCGCGGCCCTCACGGGACCGGGCGCTGACGAACGGCGCACGGCGCTGGGGCTCGGCCCCGCATCGGTCGTCGTCCTGCTGAGCACCGAAGGCGGCGACGCGCGACCGGAACCGGCCGACCCCTCGTGAACCGCCCGCGCCGAGGAGACGTACGTTGCAAGGGACGGGCGTGCGCCTCCGAGGAGCCTCCAGGGACGTACGCACGTCGTGCGACACACCGGACTTGAGTCACCACGTAAGGACACACGAGTCATGAGCAGCTCTCCCGAGGTCACCCTCAACAACGGCGTCACCATGCCGCAGCTCGGCTTCGGCGTCTTCCAGGTCCCCGACGACGAGGCGCACGCCGCGGTCACGAGCGCCCTGGAGGCCGGCTACCGCAGCATCGACACGGCGGCGCTGTACGAGAACGAGAAGGGCACCGGCCGCGCCATCGCCGACTCCGGCCTGGCCCGCGAGGACGTCTTCGTCACCACCAAGCTGTGGAACACCGAGCAGGGCCGGGACACCGCGCTGCGCGCCTTCGACGCCTCCCTCGACCGGCTCGGCATGGACTACGTCGACCTGTACCTGATCCACTGGCCGGTGCCTTCGCGCGACAAGTACGTCGAGACGTGGCAGGCGTTCGAGGAGATCCTCGCCGACGGCCGGGCCCGCGCCATCGGTGTCTCCAACTTCCTGCCCGAGCACCTCGACCGGCTCGCCGCCGAGACCTCCGTCGTCCCGGCGCTCAACCAGATCGAGCTGCACCCGCGCCTGCAGCAGAGCGAGCTGCGCGCGTACGACGCCAAGCACGGCATCGCGACGGAGGCCTGGTCGCCGCTGGGCCGCGGCAACGGCGTCCTGGACGACGAGATCGTCCTCGCGCTCGCCCGCAAGCACGACCGCAGCCCCGCGCAGATCGTGCTGCGCTGGCACCTGCAGCTCGGCAACGTCGTCATCCCGAAGTCGGTGACCCCGTCCCGCATCCGCGAGAACATCGCCGTCTTCGACTTCGAGCTGGCGGCGGACGACATGGCGGCGCTCGCCGGCCTGGAGACCGGCGAGCGCGTGGGTCCTGACCCGGCCGTCCTCGGGTCCTGAGGGGGCCGGGCCCGGACGGGCGGCTCACTGACCGAGCGGCCGGCCCTCCCACAGGTCGAGCTCCCAGCCCTGCTCCGGCGAGCCGGTGAGGGTGACGATGCCCGTGTTGGGCAGCGGGCGGGCGGCGACGAAGGCGACGTCGACGTTGCCCGCCCGCGCGGCCGTCCACGTGCGGATCACGGCGCCGTGGCTGACCATCGCCACGGTGTCCGCGCCCGTCCCGGCCGCTTCGGAGACCACCGCGTCGAAGCGGCCGAGTGTCTCCTCGCCCGTCTCGCCGCCGGGCATCCGGATCGAGGTGTCACCGGAGGACCAGGAGAACGCGGTGTTGAGGTACTTCTGGGCGGACTCGTCGTCGCCGCGCATCTCCAGGTCCCCGGCCGCGATCTCCCGGATCCCGTCCCGGATCACGACGTCGAGGCCCGTCGACCGGGACAGGGGCGCGGCGGTGAGCTGCGTACGGATGAGGGTGGAGGCGTACAGGGCGTCGATCCGCTCGTCGGCCAGCGTCCGCGGCAGCGCCGCCGCCTGCTCGAGGCCCAGCGGGGTCAGGCCGGGGCCCGGCGCCGCGGAGTCCAGCAGACGCTTCAGGTTGGACGGGGTCTGGCCGTGGCGTATGAGCAGCAGACGCATGCGGGGGGAACCTCCACGAGACGAACGGAACGCTTGCGTCCACTGTGTCATCCGTGGAGAAATTCGGTGGTCAGGGCAGCTTTTTCAGCAGCTCGGCCGCGAGCGGGGCGGCGGAGGCCGGGTTCTGCCCGGTGACCAGATTGCGGTCGACGACCACGTGCGGCGCCCACGGCTCTCCGACCTGGACATTCACCCCGGCCTCCGTGAGCCGGTCCTGGAGCAGCCAGCGCGCCTTGTCGGCGAAGCCGGCCTGGGCCTCCTCGACGTTGGTGAACGCGGCGACGTCGTACCCCGCGAACGCGTTGCCGCCGTCGGCCTTCGTCGCGGCCAGCATCGCTGCGGGCGCGTGACAGACCACGCCGAGCGGCTTGCCGGACTCCAGGGCGCTGGCGAGCAGGGCGCCGGACGCGGCATCGGAGGACAGGTCCTCCATGGGGCCGTGGCCACCGGGGTAGAAGACGGCCGCGTAGTCGTCCAGGTCCACCTCCTCCAGCTTCACGGGGGAGCGCAGCTCGGTGTTCGAGGACACGGCGGCGGCCATCCGGGCGGCGTTCTCCTGCCCGTCGTTGAACTCGGGCGCGAGGCTGCCCGCGTCGACGGTGGGGACGACGCCACCCGGCGTCGCCACGACGATCTCGTGCCCCGACGCCTTGAAGGCGTCGTACGGGGCGATGGCCTCCTCGGCCCAGAAGCCCGTGGGGTGGAGGGTGCCGTCGGCCAGGGTCCAGTGGTCGGCGCCGGTCATCACGAAAAGGATCTTCGACATGGGGATGCTCATTTCCGCGGGAAACGTCGGTCCGGTGATGTCTTGACGTCTACGAAGGTAGGGCCGGGGGCCGCCGACGACCAACGGTGGGCTACCGTGCCCGCGTGGCAGAGCGGATCCAGTCGGTGGAGCGGGCGGCGCTCGTCCTTCGGCTGCTCGCGTCCGGGCCCCGGCCGTTCGGGGTGCCGGAACTGGCCCGCGCGATGGGGCTGCCCAAGGAGTCCCTGCACGGCATCCTCGGCACGCTGGCCGCGGCGGGCCTGGTGGAACGGGACCCGGCCACCGGCAAGTACCGGATCGGCGCCTCACTGCTCCACCTGAGCAACGGCGACCTCGACACGAACGAACTGCGCGCCCGCTCCCTGCACAGCGCCGACACCCTCGCCGCGCGCAGCGGAGAGGCGGTCTGGATCGCCACCCCGCACGAAGGCGGGGCCCTCGTCGTCCACCATGTCTTCCGCCCCGACGACAGCGCCCAAGTCCTGCGCATGGGAACCCACTTGCCGCTGCACGCCTCGGCCGTCGGCAAGACCCTGCTGGCCTTCGACCACGACCTGGACGTCCCCGAGAAACTCCCGGCCTTCACCGACCGCAGCCTCACCGAACGTGCCGCGCTGGCCGCCGAGTTGTACGAGATACGCCGCCGGGGCTGGGCCGCCGCCGTCGACGAGCACGTGGACGGCAGGGCCGCGATCGGCGCCCCGCTCCGCGACGCCTCGGGCCGGACGGTCGGCGCCATCAGCATCGCGGGCCCCACCCACCGCCTGACCGAGGCGGGCCGCGCACGGGCGGACCTCGCGGCCCAGGTCACGGACGCGGCGGGGGAGATCGGCAGAGCGCTGGCACGCTGAGCCGGCCGCGCGGCCCCTACGGCACGAGCACGATCCGGCCGAACGCCTCACCGGACGCCATCAACTGGTGCGCCCGCACGGCCTCGTCCAGGGGGAGCACGGCATGCACCACCGGATCCAGGGCGAGCTCTCCCGCGAACAGCTCGGTGCGTACGGCGCGTTGGGCGGCCTCGGGAACGGTGTCGGCGCTGAAGGTGGCGAACGACATCGACTTCCGGAACGCCGCCGTCATGTGCGCGGCGAGGTCGGCGGGCGGCGGCCCCGCGACCATGCCGATCGCCACCAGGCGGCCGTTGGGGTTGAGGAGATCGAGGAACGCGGGCATGTCGGGGCCGGCGATGATGTCGATGACGACGTCGTAGCCTTCGGGGGTGTCGCCCTCGGTGGGGGTGCCGGTGCGGTCCAGTACGTGGGTGGCGCCCAGTTTGCGCAGGCGCTCGCCGCGCTCGGCCGACGACGTCGTGACCGCCACGGCGCTCGCCCCGCCGCGCGCCGCGAGCTGCACCGTCGGGATCCCGAGGCTGCCGGCCGCGCCGCGCACCAGCACGGAATCGCCGGGGGCGAAGTGGGCGTGGCGCAGGGCGAAGTGGGCGACCACCCCGGAGGTGCCGAGCGTCACGGCGTCGGCGGCGGACAGCTCCGCGGGCAGCGGGAGCACGGCGTCTACGGGGGCGATCGCCTGCTCGACGTAGCCGCCGCCCATGCCGGTGAACGCCCATACGCGCCGGCCCACCCACGAGGCGTCCACACCGGCGCCGACGGCGGTCACGGCGCCCGCCACCTCGCTGCCCGGCACATGGCCCTCCTCGAACAGTGCGTACGCGGCGAGGGCGCCGCTGCGGATCAGGGCGTCGACCCCGCCGACACCGATCGCCTCGGTGGCGATCAGCACTTGCCCGGCGGCGGGGACCGGGGTCGGGAGGTCGACGACCGCCATGCCCTCGGGGCGTCCGAATTCTCGGATCGCGATGGCCTTCAAGGTGACTCCTCAGGTGTCTCGGGTGCCCCGGTGTGTCGGTCTCGGGGTGGGGCTTTCGGACGTTAACGGACGCCCCCGTCCGTTTGAGTAAAGTGAGAGAGGTGACCGAACGTTTGCCTCACACGCTGCGATCCGACGCCCTCGACAACCGCGAACGCATCCTCGACGCGGCCCGCGCCGTGTTCGCCGCCGACGGCCTGAACGTGCCGATGCGCGAGATCGCCCGCCGCGCCGGGGTCGGCCCCGCCACCCTCTACCGCCGCTTCCCGACCAAGCAGGACCTGGTCACGGAGGCCTTCGCGGAGGAGATGCGGGTGTGCCGCAGGCTCGTCGACGAAGGACTCGCCGACCCGGATCCCTGGCACGGCTTCTGCCACGTGATCGAGGAGACCTGCGAGATGCACGCCCGCGACCGCGGCTTCACCGAGGCCTTCATGTCGGCCTTCCCCAAGGCCGTGGACTTCGCCGAGAACCGCGCGTACACGCTGAACGCCATCGCCGAGATCGCCCGCCGCGCCAAGGACACCGGCCGGCTGCGCCCCGACTTCGTGCTGGACGACCTGATCCTGATGCTCATGGCCAACCGGGGCATCCAGGCCGGTTCGACCCCGGCCCGCGTGGCGGCCTCCCGCCGCTTCGCCGCTTTCGTGATCCAGGCCTTCGAGGCATCCCCGGCCGAACGCGGGGAACTGCCGCCGGTGGCGCGGTTGGCTCCCTTGCTGGCGGTGTAGGCGAAAGTTCCCCGCCCCGTCTTACAACCTTCAAACGATCTTGGCGGTCATGTGTGCGAGAACCCCGCGTCGTGTCCGGCCCGGGGGCTCGGTACCGAAAGAGGTTCACATGCGTTCCGTAGCCGTCCGCCGTGCTGTCCTGGCCGCGGCCGCCGCCATCTGCACCCTTGTGGTCACCGCCTGCGGCGCCGGGCAGAAGGGCGGCGCGCAGGAGGATGCGAAGGGGAGCGCCTCGCCGGCCCCCGTGAAGGCGCTCACGGCTGCCCAGTTGGAGCAGCGCGTACTCGTCCAGGGGGACGTGAACGGGCAGAAGATCACCGAGCCGGGCAAGAAGGAGATCTTCGAGCCCGGCAGCGTCTCCGTCGGCAAGGCGGCGTGCGCCCCCGTGGGACAGGTACTTTCCTCGCTGCCCGCTGCCGAACCCGAGGCGAGCGTGCAGCGACTCGCCGTGCACGAGTCCGCGAAGGCCAAGAAGGGCATGCCGTCGCTGGACGAGCTCGCGAACATGACCGAGAAGGAGGCCAAGGAGGCGACGATCGACTCGCTCGACGTCACCAAGACCACGGCCTCCCTCTGGTCCTACGAGGGGGACGGCGCGCAGCGCGCCCTCGACGCGCTGCGGGCGGCCGGAAAGAAGTGCGCGGCGGGCTTCTCCATGACCTCGGACGGCGAGAAGCAGCAGGTCACGCGGGTGGAGAGCGAGAAGCTCGCGGCCGGTGACGACGCCGTCGCCTGGACCGTCGGGACGAAGCAGGACGGCACACCGGCCGACACCAAGGTCGCCGTCGTCCGCGTCGGTGGCACGCTCGCCGGGTTCTCTTCGTTCAACATCGCGGCGGTCACGCGCGGCGAGGCCTACGAGCAGCCGACCGACGTCATCGAGAAGCAGACGGCCAAGCTGGGCTGACCGTCCGATCAGCCCGCCGGCGGCGCGAACTCCGGCTGGTCCAGGAAGCGCAGCCAGCTGCCGTCCGGCTGGCGGCGGACGACCTGGGCGCGGGCGCCGGTGCCGTCCCTCGGCGGTGTCGACGTCAGGGCGATGTCGCCGTTGACCAGCGTCGGCAGCGGCTGCTCCGGTTCGAAGCGGGGGCGGTTCGCGAGCACCTTCTCCCAGAGGGCGCGGATCGCCTCCCGGCCGACCGTCTCCTGCCCCGGCGGGTAGGCCAGGACCGCGTCCTCCTCGTAGAGCGCGGCGACACCGGCCGCGTCGCCCGCGTTGGAGCGCTCGACGAACAGGCGGGTGATGTCCTCGGGGCGCATGGCCTTCTCGTACGCGGACTCCGGCATGGGTTCCTCCTCCGTGGTGTGGTTCCAGCGTCGCCGCACCCCGGCCAGAAGTCCAACAGCTGGTTCTGCTGGGAACTAGAATCTGTACTCATGGACCTTAGGCAGCTCGAATACTTCGTCGCCGTCGCCGAAGAGCGGAACTTCACGCGCGCCGCCGAGCGCGTGCACATCAGCCAGTCCGGCGTCAGCGCGCAGATCCGGCAACTGGAGCGGGAACTCGGGGCGGAGCTGTTCGACCGCTCGTCCCGCACCGTCACGCTCACCGTCGCGGGCAAGGCCGCGCTCGAACACGCCCGTGCCACCCTCGCCGCGGCCGGGACGATCGGCCAAGCGGTGGCCGAGGTGTCCGAACTGATCAGGGGCAGGCTCACCGTCGGTATGGTCATCGGCTGCACCATCACCCCACTGTTCGACGCACTCGCCGCGTTCCACGGGGCGCACCCCGGCGTCGAACTCGCACTCCTCGAGGACGGCTCCGACCGGCTCGTCGAGGGGGTGCGCGCGGGCGACATCGACCTGGCGCTCATCGGCGCCGCGCACTCCACCCCCGACGGTCTCGACTCCCTCACGATCATCGACGAACGGCTCGTCGTCGCCGTCCCGGCCGGACACCCGCTGGCGGAACAACGGAGCGTGGAGCTCCGGGATCTGACGGCCCATCCGCTCGTCTGCATGCCGCCCGGAACCGGCCTGCGCACCGTCTTCGACGACGCCTGCGCCGCGCAGGGCCTGCACCCCGCCATCGCGCTGGAGGCGAGCGCGGCGGACTCCATCGCCGCACTCGCCGACCGCGGCCTCGGCGTCGGCGTCCTGAGCGAGTCGATGGCCGCCGGTTACGGCGACCGGCTCACCGCCCTCGCCATCGACGACGTCGACACACCGGCGCTGCTCGCCCTGGTCTGGAAGCGGGCGCACAACCCGGCCTTGCGTGAACTGTTGGGGCAGGCGCGGCGGGCATTCGCCCCGGCGTGACCCCGCCGCGCGTCACAGCTCGCCGTACTCGCCGACCCGCTTGCCCGCGACCCACGTCTGCAGCACCTTCGTCTGCCACACCGCCCGGCCCGACGGCAGATCGAACGGGTCGGTGTCCGTGAGAACGAAGTCGCCCCACTTGCCCGGCTCCAGGGTGCCCAGGACATGCTCCTGGTGGGCGGCGTGGGCGGGCTCCAGCGTGAACGAACGCAGCGCCTCCACCGGCGTCATGGCCTGCTCCGGGTGCCAGCCACCGGCCGGCTTGCCGTCCCGGTCGGTGCGGGTGACGGCCGCGTGCAGACCGTCGAAGGGATTCTCGGACGACACGGGGAAGTCCGAGCCGGACGGCAGATGTGTGCCCTGCTCGATCAACGTGCGCCAGGCGTACGCGCCCTTGATCCGCTCGGTCCCGATCCGGTCCTCGGCCATGTTCATGTCGTCGGTCGCGTGCACCGGCTGCATCGAGGCGATGATGCCGAGCCTGCGCAGCCGCGGGATGTCCTCGGGCGACAGCACCTGTACGTGCTCGATACGGTGCCGCATCCCGGCGTCACCGACCCGCCGGAACGTCTGCTCGTACGCGTCCAGGACGACGCGGTTGCCACGGTCGCCGATCGCGTGCACCGCCGACTGGTAGCCGCCGCGCACCACTTGCTCGACGCGGCGCTGCAGCTCCTCCGGCTCCACCTGGAGCAGCCCACTGGTGTCCGGATCGTCGGCGTACGGAGCGAGGAGCGCGGCGCCGTGGCTCCCGAGCGCGCCGTCGATGTACTGCTTGACGGTCCGGATGCGGACCATGTCGTCGGCGTAGGAGTCGGTGCGGGCGTCCGCGCCGATGTCGGTGAACGCCTTGTAGGACAGGAAGGCGTTCACGCGGACCGTCAGCGCGCCCTCGTCCGCGAGCTGCCGCAGTACGACGACGCCGCTCGCGTCCGTGCCCGCCTCGGACACGGACGTCATGCCGACGCTGCCGAGCTGCTTCTGCGCGGCGAGCGCACGCGCGCGTACGTCGTCGAGCGTGGGCTCGGGCAGCTTGTCCTCCACCAGCGACTGCGCCGCGTCGATGAGGACCCCGGTCGGATTGCCGGCGCCGTCGCGCACGATCCGCCCGCCGTCGGGGTCGGGGGTGTCCGCGGTGACACCCACGGCCTTCAGCGCCGCCGTGTTGGCGACGCCCGCGTGCCCGTCCACCCGGCCGAGCCACACCGGCCGGTCGTCGACCACCGCGTCGAGGTCGGCCGCGTTGGGCAGCCGCCCGAGCCCCCACACGACCTCGTTCCAGCCCCGGCCGAGGATCCACGCGTCGTCCGGGTGCGCGGTGTCGTACGCGGCGAGCCGGTCCATCGCCTCCTTCAGGGAACGCGTCCCGACGAGGTTCAGCTCGACGGCGAGGGCGCCGAGCCCCCACAAGTGCCCGTGCGCGTCGTGCAGTCCGGGCAGCAGCACACGGCCGCGGCCGTCGAGGCGGCGGATGCCCTTGGGGGCAGCGCCGACGTCGAGCGCGGCGACCCGCCCCTCGGGTGTGAGCAGCATCCGGGAGAATCTGCGCAGCTTGCCGCGCGAGAGCGTGTAGCCACGTACGTTGTCGACGAGCAGGGGACCCCGGCTCGCCGCCCGCGCCGACCGGGAAGCGGCGGACGCCGACCCGGCGAACGTGCCGGACACGGCCACCGCGGCGGCCCCCGCGCCCGCCAGCTGCAGGAACTGCGCGCGGCTCATGCGCGGCGTACGGGGCGTGGGACAGCAGGACTCACACATTCGACGTCTCCCTACAACAAGGTTTGCGGCCGGGGGAGTTGGCCGCAAGATGATCGAATCGAATCACTGACCGAAGCTAAGCAGTCACTGCCGGGTGGTCAAGATCCCCTACGCTCCCGATTGGACGGCCTTGTGACACGGCCCTGGTGACACGTCCCTCGCGAGAACAGGAGCAGCACATGAAGTTCCGGACCTACGTCGAACCCCCGGAGCCGATGCACGGCCTGGAGGTGCCCGCGGAGCTCGTGGACGGACTCGGCGGCGGCAAGCGGCCACCGGTGGTCATCACGGTCAACGGACACACCTGGCGCAGCCGCGTCGCCATCATGCGCGGCCGCTGTCTGCTCGGCCTGAGCAAGGCGAACCGGGAGGCCGCGGGCGTCGAGACCGGGGAGGAGGTCGAGGTCGACCTCCAACTCGACACCGAGCCGCGCACGGTGACCGAACCCGAGGACTTCGCCCGCGCCCTCGACGCGGACCCGGCCGCCCGCGCCGCCTACGACCGCCTGTCCCACGGCCGCAAACGGCAGCACGTCCTCGCCATCGAAGCCGCCAAGAAGCCCGAGACCCGGGCACGCCGCATCGAGAAGGCACTGGAATCGCTGCGGACGCCGTAAGGGGACCGTCCGGCCTCTCGGTCCCGGGCGGTGTCGCCGGGTGTCACCAGGGCCGGATCGGACGCACCCCGACGCGCCTGCCGTCCTCGTCCAGCAGATGCCCCATGCGCTTGACCGTGCGCAGGCCGACGATGCGGTCGGTGAAATCCAGGGTCGGCAGGCGCGCACCCAAGGCGGTCTCGCGGCGCTGGACGTCGCCGAGGTCGCGCACCCACAGCGTGGCGAAGATGTTCGCCGGGCCGGTGACCGCGGCGACGAGACGGCACTCCGGCAGAGCGGCGAGAGCGCGGTGGACGGCGGGGATGTCACGGGCCGGGACGCGGCCGAGCAGTGAGACCGGGAGCGGCCGTCCCGCGAGCGCGTCCGCCATGTCGCAGCGCAGGGTGAGGACGCCCGAGTCGGTGAGCCGGTGCAGGCGGCGGCGGACGGTGGCGGGGCTGGTACCGGTGTGTTCAGCGAGCGCCGCGAGGCCGAGGCGGCCGTCGCCGACCAGGGCGTCGAGCAGCCCCCGGTCCACCGTGTCGAGCTCGACGGTCGCGGCGGGCTCGGGCGGTCGCTCGCCCACCCGGCCCAGGACGCTGAGCTGGGCGGGGTCCAGCGAACGGAGCCGCCAGCGACTGCCCTCCACGTAGAGGGACGTGGCGAAGAGGCAGTCGACGGCGACGACGCCGGGCAGCGGTTCGAGGTGTGTCGTCACGAACCGCGTGAGGGCGGGCAGGTCGGGGGCGAGGACGTCGATGAGCAGGTCGGCGCTGCCGGGCCCGGTGAGCTCGATGGTGACGGCCTCGGCCCGCTCGCACAGCTCCTCGGCGATCCGCGCACGGGTGCCAGGCCGGCACCTCACCAGGACGAACGCCGTGCAGCGTGTGCGCGAGAACTCCCGCCCAGGCGCCGCGTACACCCAGGCGAGTCCCTCTTCGGTCAGCCGCTCCCAGCGGCGGGCGAGGGTGCTCGCGGTGACACCGAGCGGCGGGGCGAGTTCGGCCCAGGAGGCGCGGGGACGCAGCTGGAGGGCGTTGACGAGTGCCAGATCCAGTTCGCTCACGGCGACCGTTTCTCGCATGGGGCAGCCCCTCCCTGCTCGTTTCCGACGATTCCGCGGGCCGGTACGACCGCAGCCCGCACAGTAGCCACCGCATTCGATTCCTGCCAGAAGGGACGTCCTCGATGGGCGCAGACGTGGGCACAGGTGGATCGGCGGTCGGTACCGGCCGCGGCATGCTCGGCGCGATGGCGGTGGTCGTCGTGTTCAGCGGCGTCGTCCAGGGCTATCTCACCCCGCTGCTCCCGGAGCTGGGCCAGCAGCTCGGCATCGGGGGAGTGGCCCAGAACAACCTCTATCTGCTGTCGCAGTGCGCGTTCGCCGTGCTCACACCACTGCTCTCGCGCCTCGGCGACCTGTACGGCCACCGCCGGCTGCTGCGGGTGGCACTCACGATGGTCGCGGCCGGTTCGCTGCTGATGGCGCTGTGGCCGACGGTGGTGACACTCGCGGTGGGCATGGTCCTGCAGGGCGCGGTGGTCGGCTTCTTCCCGCTGCTCGCCGGAATTCTGCGCTCCCGCGCCCCCGAACGCGGCCGCACGGGGATGTCGCTCCTCGTCGGCGCCCTGCTGATCGCGATCGGCGTGGGCGGCCTCGTGGCCGGCGCCCTCAGCGAGCGGCACGCCGAGGCCGGGCTGTGGGCGGCGGTGCCGGTGGCCGTGCTCGCCCTGGCCGCCGGACTCGTACTGCCGGACAGCGACGGGGAGTTCGGCGGCCGGTTCCACTACGGGGCGGCGGCCCTGCTGACCGTCGGGCTCGTGGCCCTGGTCCTGGTGCTCGCGCAGGGCGGCACCTGGGGGTGGACCTCGGCCCGCTCCCTGGGCACGGGCGCCCTCGCGGTGGCGGTGTTCGTCGCCTGGGTGACGGTCGAGCGCCGCGCGGCCCACCCGCTGGTGAGCGTCCGGATGCTGAGCGACCGGCGGCTCGCGGCGGTCAGCGCGAACACCTTCTGCGCCGCTTTCGGATGCATCGGCTTCCTCGGCGCCAACGCCCTGTTCCTCGGCGCCGACCCGGCTGCCGTCGGCTACGGCATGGGCCTCGGCCCGCAGGCCATCGCGACGGTGTCCCTGGCCATGGTCGTCCTGGGCTTCGTCGGCTCCACGGCCACACCGCGCCTCGCCCGCCGGATCGGCGACCGCGCCGTCCTGGCCACCGGCGGAGCCCTCATCGGGCTCGGCTTCCTCGGCATGATCCTCTTCCACGCCACGCTCCCGCAGTACGTCGCCTCGGCACTGGTCGTCGGCCTCGCCACCGGCGTCTTCGAATCGATCACGCGGACCCTGTCGGCGGAGATCGTGCCCGAGCGGCAGACCGCGCTGGCCGTGGGCATCAACGAACTCGCGCTGTCGCTGGGCGCGGCGATCGGCGCCGCCGTGATCGGCGCGCTGTTCTCGGCACACCAAATCGGCGGCGGAGGCGGCCACATCGCCCTGTCCGGTTACGTGTGGGGCTGGGGCACCTGCGCGGCGGTCGCGCTCATCGGCGGGGCGCTCGCGCTGTTGTACGGGGGTGGTGGCACGGCCCCCGACACCGCGGCACCCGACACCACGGAGCCCGCCACCGCGGAACCCGCCATCTCCACCGAAGCGAAGGGGAGCCTCGCATGACGACGACATCGCATTCCGTTTCCGTGCACGACGAGGTGACCCGCGCGGTCCACGCGTGGCGCGAGCGGCTCGTCGCGCTCAGCCACAGCCTGCACGCCGAACCCGAGACCGCCCTCCAGGAGCACCGCTCGGCCGCGAAGATCGCCGAGCTGCTCGGCGCGGCCGGTTTCACGGTCACCCGCCCCCTCGACTCGCTGCCCACCGCGCTCGACGCGACGTACGGCAGCGGCGAGCTGGTACTGGCCTTCTGCGCCGAGTACGACGCGCTGCCCGGCATCGGCCACGCCTGCGGGCACAACGTGAACGGCGCGGCGGCGGTCGGCGCGGCGCTCGGCCTCGCGGCCGTCGCCGACCGGCTCGGTGTCACCGTGCGGCTGATCGGCACGCCCGCCGAGGAGGACATCGGCGGGAAGGTGCTGCTCATCGACGCGGGCATCTTTGACTCCGTCGCCGCGGCGCTGATGGCGCACGCCGCCCAGGAGGACACCGTCGGCGCCTCCTCCCTCGCGATCGGCGCCTGGGACATCACCTACCGGGGCCGCCCGGCCCACGCGGCCCTCGCGCCGTGGGAGGGGGTCAACGCGCTCGACGCGCTGACCGTCGCCCAGACCGCGATCGGCGTGCTGCGCCAGCAACTGCCACCGGGCTCCCTCGTCCACGGCATCGTCACCGACGGGGGCCGGGCCCCGAACGTCATCCCCGACACCGCCTGCGCCCGCTACGAGGTGCGCGCCCCCACCGTCGAACAGCTCACGGCGGTCCAGCGCCGGGTCCGCGCCTGCTTCGAGGCGGGCGCCCTCGCCACCGGCGCCGAGCTCGAACTCGTCCCGCACGGCCGGGACTTCGCGGATCTGCGCCAGGACCCGTTCCTGACCGAGGCCTACGTGGCCGCCGCCCGCTCCCTCGGCCGCGATCCGCAGTCCCGGCACGGCGACACCACCGCGTCCACCGACATGGGCAACGTCTCCCGCCTCCTGCCCTCGATCCACCCCACCATCGGCTACGACACCGCGGGCGCGAGCCAGCACACCGTCGAGTTCGCGGCGCACGGCACCACCCCCGGCGCGGACCGCGCCGTCATCGACGCGGCGGCGGCGCTCGCCCTGGCCGCGGCGGCAGCGGCGACGGACGAGGAGCAGCGGAGCCGCCTCCTCGCCGGTGTCGAGCGGCGCAGGACCCAGCGGTAGCCGGACGCCGCCCCGCCCGGGCGGCGCAGAACCCCGCGCGGTAGACCGACGCCGCCCCGCCCCAGCGGGGCGGCGTACACGCGCCCGACACACTGCCGCAACACACGCCCCCCGAAAGGCACTTGAGTGCCGTCCGGCATACGAGCGCGGCTTGACGAAACGGCCCCGCGGACGGCTCAATTGGTCCATGACTGCCCAGCACTTGGTCTCGCGCGACCACATCGACTTCGGTCGGGTGTGGTCCGCGGCGTGTTGCGCCTGAAGCGGCAGCGGGCCCTCTGACCGGCCCATCTCTTTCTCGGTGACTCCCTCGGTGCCCCCTTCGCGGGCCGGGTTCTGACACCTCGCGCGCGCTGCCGCCGCGCCCCCTTCCACGACGCCCCGCGGCGTCGCATTCCTAGCGACACGTCCCTGTGACGCGTCGTCATCTCCGCCTGCGCGCACGGCCGTTCCGGCGTGCCCGCAGGCGGATTTCGCCGCCTCCGAAAGGCCCACCCCATGCCCGTGGAATTCCTCGGCATCGCCGCAACCAACGATGGCTCCGAGACCACCGCCCGTTCCGGCGCCGCCTTCGACAAGGAGTACACACTCCGGCTCGCCCGCGCCCATGAGGACCACGACTGGGACCGGGTGCTGTTCGCCTACGGCTCCGGATCGCCCGACCCGGCACCGGCCGCCGCCTACATCGCGAGCCACCTCGACCGCCTCCAGATCCTCCTCGCGCACCGGCCGAACGTCTCGTACCCCACCTTCGCCGCCAAGACCTTCGCCACCCTCGACCAGATCAGCGGGGGCCGGCTCACCGTCCACTTCATCACCGGCGGCAACGACCACGAACAGGGCCGCGAGGGCGACACCCTCACCAAGGACGAGCGCTACAGCCGCACCCGCGAGTACATCCGGCTCGTCAAGAAGATCTGGACGACCCACGAGCCCTTCGACCACGAGGGCGAGCACTACCGTTTCCACGACTTCGTCAGCGATGTCTTCCCCGTCCAGCAGCCCCGCCCGGGTGTCTCGTTCGGAGGCTCCTCGCCCGCCGCGTACGCCGCCGGGGGTGCGGAGGCCGACATCTACTGCCTGTGGGGCGAGCCGCTGGCGAAGACCGCCGAGCAGATCGAGACCGTGAAGGCCGCCGCGAAGGCCGCGGGCCGCACCGACGTCCCGCGCATCCAGGTCGCCTTCCGCCCGATCATCGCGCCGACCGAGGAACTGGCCTGGGAGAAGGCCCACCGCACGGTCGGCGCCATCAAGGCCCGCAAGGAGCGGGGCGAGCGCATCGGCAAGCGCCACCACGGGCAGTCCGAGCCCCAAGCTGCGTCTCCTCAGAACGTCGGCTCACAGCGCCTCATCGCCATCGCCGAGGCCGGCGAGCGCTACGACCGTGCCCTGTGGACCCCGACCGCCGCCGCGACCGGCGGTGCGGGCAACTCCAACGCCCTCGTCGGCACCCCGGAGACCGTCGCCCAGGCCCTGCTCGACTATTACGACCTCGGCGTCGACATTCTCTCCGCGCGCGGCTACGACCTCCTGGACGACGCCGTCGACTTCGGCCGGTACGTGATCCCGATCGTGCGCGAGGAGGTCGCCAAGCGCGACGCCGAGCGCGCGGCCCACGGGGCCGGGGCACCCGCGGCGGTGGGCGCATGACCTCCCTCGCCCAACCACCGGCGCCGTCAGAGGACTTGACGGTCGTTCACGTACCCGTCTCCGACCCGCGGGTCGAACCCCTGCTGCGCGAGCTCGGCGACGAGTACTCGACCCGCTACGGCAAGGACGCCCACGCCGAGATCGCCCGCTACCCCGACGAGGAGTTCACCCCTGCCCACGGTGGGCTGTTGCTCCTCGTCCTCGAGAACGGCGAACCCGTCGCGGGCGGCGCCTTCCGCCGCTACGACGCCGACACCGCCGAACTGAAGCGGATCTGGACCCACTCTGCCCATCGTCGGCGCGGGCTCGCCCGCCGCGTCGTCGACGAGTTGGAACGCGAGGCGGGCGAGCGCGGCTACCGACGCGTCTACCTGACCACGGGCCCGCGCCAGCCCGAGGCCCGCGGCCTGTACCTGACCACCGGCTACACCCCGCTCTTCGACACCGAGGCCGACCCCGAGTCCATCGGCCCGCTGCCGTTCGAGAAACACCTCACTGGCGCCGCGTCCACCGCCCCGGACAACCCGGCATCGCTCAAAGTGGTCCCGATCCGCCACTACGCCCGCTGGGTCGCGGCCGCCGCCGTGCTCGTCCTGGTCGCCCAGTTCGCGCACGGCCTGCTGACCAACCCCGTCTGGGAATGGAACGTCTTCCGCGACTACGTCCTGTCCGAGACGATCGTGCAGGCCGTCTGGGTGACGCTCCAACTCACGGCCTACGCCACGGTGTTGGGGTTCCTGCTCGGTACCGTGCTGGCCTTCATGCGGCTCTCGCAGAGCCCGGTGCTACAAACTGTGGCCTGGACGTACATCTGGATCTTCCGGTCCATCCCGATGATCGTCCAGCTCGTCTTCTGGTTCAATCTCAGCGCGCTCTACAAGGAGTTGGGCCTCGGCATCCCCTTCGGCCCGGTGTTCTGGTCCGTCGACAGCAACAGCCTCATCGGCACCATCGGGGCCGCCGTCATCGGCCTCACCCTGCACCAGGCCGCGTACGCCGCGGAGATCGTCCGCGGGGGTGTCATCTCCGTCGACCGCGGCCAGCTTGAGGCCGCCGCCGCGCTCGGCATCCCGCGACTCCGGCAGGTCCGCCGGATCGTGCTGCCGCAGGCCATGCGAGCCATCCTGCCCACCGCGGGCAACGAGATCATCGGCCTGCTCAAGGGCACATCGGTGGTCTACGTGATGTCCATCGGCGAGCTCTTCTACCAGGCCCAGGTCATCTACGGCCGCAACGGCCGGGTCATCCCGCTGCTCCTCGTCGCCACCGCCTGGTACGTGGTCCTGACCTCGCTCCTGTCCATCGCCCAGCACTACGTGGAACGCCGCTACGCCCGGGGCTCCGCCGCCCCCAAGACACTCCGAGCCCTGGGAGCCCGACGATGAGCAAGCTGAGCAAGCCGATGGTGGACATCCAGGACGTCCACAAGAGTTTCGGCCCGCTGGAGGTGCTGCGCGGCGTCGACCTGCGCGTGCACGCCGGAGAGGTCACCGTGATCCTCGGCCCGTCCGGCTCGGGGAAGTCCACGCTGCTGCGCACCATCAACCACCTGGAGAAGGTGAACAGCGGCTGGATCAGCATCGACGGCGAACTCATCGGCTACCGCCGCTCCGGCAACAAGCTGCACGAGCTGCGGGAGAAGGACGTCCTGAAGCAGCGCACCCACATCGGGTTCGTCTTCCAGGACTTCAACCTCTTCCCGCACCTCACCGTCCTCGACAACCTGATCGAGGCCCCCGTCTCCGCCCTCGGCCGCCCACGCAAGGACGCCGAGGCCACCGCCCGGAAACTGCTCGAACGCGTCGGCCTCGGCGACCGGGCCGACGCCTACCCGCGCCAGCTCTCCGGCGGCCAGCAGCAGCGCGTCGCCATCGCCCGCGCGCTCGCCCTCGAACCCAAGGTGCTGCTCTTCGACGAGCCCACATCGGCGCTCGACCCGGAACTCGTTGGCGAGGTCCTCGATGTCATCAAGGACCTGGCCAGCACCGGCACCACGATGATCGTCGTCACCCACGAGATCGGCTTCGCCCGCGAGGTCGCCGACACCGTGGTGTTCATGGACGGCGGTGTCGTCGTGGAGCAGGGCACACCCGCGGCCGTCCTCGACGCCCCGCAGCAGGAACGCACCCGCGCCTTCCTCTCCAAGGTCCTGTGACCGGCCGTCCCCACCCCGCTTCGTACGCAAGGAGAACCACCGTGTCCACCACCCTCGCCCGCCGCCGGACGACCGCCGCGGCCGCGCTCTCGCTCGCCACCGCCCTCCTCCTCACCGCCTGCAGCAACCCCACCGACGGCGGCACCACCGAGGTCGCGGACGGCTCGGGCGCCAAGGCGAAGATCAACCTCAGCCCCGAGCAGCACCGTGTCACCACCGGCAAGGTCGACTCGATAGCCGACGAGGTGCCCGAGCGAATCCGCAAGAGAGGAACCCTCGAGGTCATCGGCTCCTCCAGCTCCGCCGCGCCGCTCGGCTTCCACGCCACCGACAACAAGACCGTCATCGGCGTCGAGCCCGACCTCGCCCACCTCGTCGCCGACGTCCTCGGCCTCAAGGTCCGCCGCACCACCGCCTCCTGGGAGAACATCTTCGTCGGCCTCGACAGCGGCAAGTACGACGTGGGCCTGAGCAACATCACGGTCACCGAGGACCGCAAGGAGAAGTACGACTTCGCCACCTACCGCAAGGACAACCTCGGCTTCGAGGCCAAGAAGGGCAGCGGCCTGAAGGTCACCGGGCCCAAGGACGTGGCGGGCAGGACGGTCGCCGTGAGCAGCGGAACCAACCAGGAGAAGCTGCTCATCGAGTGGAGCAAGGTGAACGTGAAGGCGGGCCGCAAGCCCGTCGACATCAAGTACTACCAGAGCGACAGCGACACCTACCTCGCCCTCCAGTCCGGCCGCATCGACATCTACCTCGGCCCCAACCCGACCGCCGCCTACCACGCGGCCAGCACCGGAAAGACCGAGGTCGTCGGCACGTACTCCGGCGCGGGCGCGAAGCTCCAGGGCCTCATCGCCGCCACCACGAAGAAGGACAGCGGGCTCGTGAAGCCGCTCGCCGCCGCGCTCGACCACGTCATCGACAACGGCAGCTACGCGAAGGTCCTCAAGCGCTGGGGCCTGTCCGACGAGGCCGTCACCAAGTCGACGATCAACCCGCCCGGACTGCCCAAGACCGGCAAGTAGCCACGGCCGTCACCGTCCCTGCCGGCTCTTCCAGAAAGGCACCTCCGTGTCTCCATCGCCTGCTCCCTCCCTGCACCTCGCGGTCGCCCTCGACGGCACCGGGTGGCACCCCGCCTCCTGGCGCGAGCCCGTGTCCCGGCCGCGCGAGCTGTTCACCGCCGCGTACTGGGCCGAACTCGTCGCCGAGGCCGAACACGGCCTGCTCGACTTCGTCACCATCGAGGACGGGCTCGGCCCGCAGTCGAGCCACTTCCTCGAACCGGACGAGCGCACCGACCAGGTCCGCGGCCGCCTCGACGCCGTACTCATCGCCTCGCGCGTCGCCCCGCTGACCCGGCACATCGGCCTGGTCCCCACGGCCGTGGTGACACACACCGAGCCGTTCCACCTCTCCAAGGCCATCGCCACCCTCGACTACGTCAGCGAGGGCCGCGCCGGAGTCCGCGTCCAGGTCACCGCCCGCCCGAACGAGGCCGCCCACTTCGGCCGCCGCACCATCGACCCCATCGACGCCTACGACAGCCCGGACGCGGCCGAGTTGGTGACCGAACTCTTCGACGAGGCCGCCGACCACATGGAGGTCGTGCGGCGGCTCTGGGACAGCTGGGAGGACGGCGCGGAGATCCGGGACGCCGCGACGGGCCGCTTCATCGACCGCGACAAGCTGCACTACATCGACTTCCAGGGCAGCCGCTTCAGCGTCCGCGGCCCCTCCATCACACCCCGCCCGCCACAGGGCCAGCCGCTCGTCACCGCCCTCGCCCATGACACCGTCCCGTACCGCCTGGTGGGCCGTGCCACCGACGTCGGATACGTCACCCCGCACGACGCCGAGCAGGCCCGCGCCATCGTGGACCGGATCCGCGCCGAACAGGCCACGGCCGGACGGGCTGACGAACCCTTGCACGTCTTCGGCGACCTCGTGGTGTTCCTCGACGAGGACCCCGCCGACGCGACGGCCCGCCGGGACCGGCTCGACGCCCTCGACGGAGCGCCGTACGAGAGTGACGCTCCGGTCTTCGTGGGCACGCCCGCCCAACTGGCGGATCTGCTACAGGAGTTGCAGACCGCCGGGCTCACCGGCTTCCGGCTGCGGCCCGCCGTCGTGGGACACGACCTCCCGGCCATCACCCGGGGCCTCGTCCCCGAACTCCAGCGCCGCGGCCTCTTCCGCCGCGCGTACGAGGCCGACACCCTGCGCGGACTCCTCGGCCTCGACCGCCCCGCCAACCGCTACGCCGCCGCGTGAGCCGGAGGGAACTCCCATGACCAAGCCACTGAAGCAGATCCACCTGGCCGCGCATTTCCCCGGCGTCAACAACACCACCGTGTGGAGTGACCCGCGGGTCGGCAGCCACATCGAGTTCAGCTCCTTCGCCCACTTCGCGCGCACCGCCGAACGCGCCAAGTTCGACTTCCTGTTCCTCGCCGAGGGGCTGCGACTGCGCGAACAGGGCGGCGAGATCTACGACTTGGACGTCGTCGGCCGCCCCGACACCTTCACCGTCCTCGCCGCGCTCGCCGCCGTCACCGAACGCATCGGGCTCACCGGCACCATCAACTCCACGTTCAACGAGCCCTACGAGGTGGCCCGCCAGTTCGCGAGCCTCGACCACCTCTCCGGCGGCCGCTCCGCCTGGAACGTCGTCACCTCCTGGGACGCCTTCACCGGCGAGAACTTCCGGCGCGGCGGCTTCCTCCCGCAGCGCGAACGCTACTCGCGCGCCCGGGAGTTCCTCGCCACCGCGAACGAACTCTTCGACTCCTGGCACGGCGACGAGATCCTCGCCGACCAGGACACCGGCACCTTCCTGCGGGACGCCAAGGCCGGTTCCTTCGCGCACACCGGGGCACACTTCGACATCCACGGCCGGTTCAACGTCCCGCGCTCCCCGCAGGGCCGCCCCGTCGTCTTCCAGGCCGGCGACTCCGACGAGGGCCGCGAGTTCGCCGCCGCCGAGGCCGACGCCATCTTCAGCCGGCACGGCACCCTGGAGGCGGGCCGCGACTTCTACGCGGACGTGAAGTCCCGCCTCGCCAAGTACCGCCGTGATGCAGACCAGTTGCTCATCCTGCCCGCCGCCACCTTCGCGCTCGCCGACACCGACGCGGAGGCCGAGGAACTCGCCCGCGAGGTGCGCCGCCACCAGGTCAGCGGGGCCACCGCCCTCAAGCACCTGGAATTCGTCTGGAACCGCGACCTGTCCGCGTACGACCCGGATGGGCCGCTGCCCGACATCGACCCCGACATCGGCGACACCCACATCGCCGAGGGCCGCGCCCAGGTCCGCATGTACCGCGACCCCCTCGCCACCGCCCGCGAGTGGCGCGAACTCGCCGCCGCCAACAAGTGGTCCATCCGCGACCTCGTCATCCACACCGGCAACCGGCAGAACTTCGTCGGCTCCCCGGCCACCATCGCCAAGACCATCAACGAGTACGTCCAGGCCGACGCCGCCGACGGCTTCATCCTCGTCCCGCACATCACCCCGGGCGGCCTCGACGAGTTCGCCGACAAGGTGGTCCCGCTCCTCCAGGAACAGGGCGTGTTCCGCACGGAGTACAAGGGCACGACCCTGCGCGACCACCTCGGCCTCGCCCACCCCGACGACGCCCCCGCGACCACCGAGGAGTTCTCCCGTGTCTGACATCCCCCTCGCCGTCCTCGACCTGGTCCCGGTCCCGTCCGGCGCCACCGCCGCCGACGCCCTGCGCAACTCCATCGACCTCGCCCAGCACGCCGAGCGGTTCGGCTACGCCCGGTACTGGTTCGCCGAGCACCACCTCAACCCGGGTGTCGCAGGCACCTCGCCCGCCGTCGTCCTCGCCCTGACCGCCTCCGCCACCGACACCATCCGGCTCGGCTCCGGCGCCGTACAGCTCGGCCACCGCACCGCGCTGTCCACGGTGGAGGAGTTCGGCCTCCTCGACGCCCTGCACCCTGGCCGCATCGACCTCGGCCTCGGCCGGTCCGGCGGCCGCCCGCCCACGCAGACGACGGCGCCCAAGCCGACCGCGACCCCCGTCGTCGAGGGCGCCGCCCCCAACGGCCTCGTCATCCCGCCCCGCTTCTCCTTCGAGCACCTCCTCGGCTCGCCCCGCGTCGCGCTGCAACGCAAACTGCTCCAGCAGCCGGGCGCACAGGCGCAGGACTACGCCGAGCAGATCGACGACATCCTCGCCCTGTTCGCCGGCGCCTACATATCGCCCGACGGCGTCGAGGCACACGTCGTACCGGGAGAGGGTGCCGACGTCGACGTATGGATCCTCGGCAGCAGCGGCGGCGAGAGCGCCGAAGCGGCGGGCGCGCGCGGACTGCCGTTCGCCGCGAACTACCACGTCAGCCCCGCCACGGTCCTGGAAGCGGTGGAGGGCTACCGGTCCTTCTTCCGGCCCTCCGACACCCTCGACAAGCCGTACGTCAGCGTCTCAGCGGACGTCGTCGTCGCCGAGGACGACGCCACCGCCCGCGAACTCGCCACCGGCTACGCCCCGTGGGTGCGCAGCATCCGCAACGCCGAGGGAGCCATCGACTTCCCGACGCCGGAGGAAGCCCGCAAGTACGAATGGAGCGAGGCCGACCGGGCGCTCGTGCAGGACCGGCTCGACACCCAGTTCGTCGGCTCACCGACCACCGTGGCCCGCCGCCTCGCCCAGCTCCAGGAAGCCACCGGCGCCGACGAACTGCTCATCACGACCATCACCCACGACCACACCGACCGGGTCCGCTCCTACGAGCTGCTGGCCGAGGAGTGGAAGCGCTCTTGACGCGGAGTCCCCACGGCCACACACTCCTCTAAGGGAATCCTAGTGAAACGGTAGGGAATGATGGACGGTGCGGCGCGCGACCCCGGCAGCCCGGCTGTCCGCGCCGCCGTCCGGGCCCTGCCCCGGCTCACGTCCCGCCGGCACATCGACCTCGCGCGAGTGTGCAGCGCGGCGAGTTCTCCCCTGGACGGCGGCCAAGTCGCCGCCCGCGCCTGACACTTCCGTACGCCCACCCCCGTACGCCCGTGCTCGAGCACCCCCTGGGAGACGCATGTCCGCCACAGCGCCCACCGTCGTGCCGTCCTTCCGGAGCCGCATCGGCTGCGACGCGCGCAGCGGCTACTACGCCGCGCCGCACCGCTTCCGGCTCCACCTGTCGCCCGCCTGCCCGCACTGTCTGCAGATCGCCGTCACCCACAGCCTGCTCGGCCTCGACGACACCCTCCCGGTCACCCTGCTGCCCGCCGACCCCGACGCACCCGGCGGCGGACACCGGTCGCTGGTCCCGCTGTACGAGGCGACGTCGCACCAGCATCCTGGCCCCGCGCTGGCGCCGGTGCTCAGCGACGACTGGACCGGACGGATCGTCAGCACGCACACCGGTGACATCCTGCACGACCTGGCCCGGCACTTCGGCGGCCACGGCCCCGACCTCCTCCCGCGCGGAGCGGAGGACTCGGTCGAGGCGGTGGGCCGATTGTGCGAGCGCGGCATCGGCACCTCCGCGCACGCCACGCTGGTGCGGGCGCTCGACGTCCTGGAGCGGCGGCTCTGCGGTCGCGAGCACATCCTCGGCGGCGAACTCACCCTCGCCGACGTCCGGTTGTGGGCCACCTTGGTGCAATTGGACGCCACCACCCCGATCACCGGCCGCCCCCGGCTCGCCGCGTACCTGCGGCGCCTCTCCGAGCACCCCGCGTTCGCGCCCCACCTCGCGCGCTACTCCTTCGCGCTCGCCTGACGCGAGTTGAACTCCTCGACGTTCTTCTTCTGCTCCTCGTAGCTGTCGGTGAACCGGGTGTCCCCGGGGCCGACCGTCACGAAGTACAGCCAGTCACCCTTGGGTGGCGCGATCGCCGCGTCGATGGCGTCCTCACCCGGATTCCCGATGGGCGTGGGCGGCAGCCCCTTGTGCTCGTACGTGTTGTACGGGCTGTCGGTCCTGGTGTCCGCGTGGCTGGTGTCGAGGGTCGAGCGGTTCAGGGCGTAGTTGATGGTGGAGTCCATCTGGAGCGGCATGCCCTGGTCGAGCCGGTTGTAGATGACCCGGGCGACCTTCCCCATGTCCTCGTGGGTGTCGGCCTCCGCCTGCACGATGCTGGCGATGATCACCGTCTCGTAGACGGAGACACCATTGGCGTCGGCGCCCTTGGTGATGTGGTCGGCCTTCAGCCGCTGGTCCGCGGTGTTGGTCATGTACGAGAGGAGGGACGCCGGGGTGGTGTCCTCGTCCACGGGATATGTGGCCGGGAACAGGTAGCCCTCAGGGTTGCCGTCCGCGTCGCCCGGCAGTGTGAGGCGCGCCTTCGACGCGGCCTTCTTCGTGGTCCCGCCGTCGACGGCCAGCGCCTTGTCCACGGCCTCGTACACCTGGCTCGCGCGGTACCCCTCGGGGATCACGAGCTTCTCGGACCTTCCGGGTTCCTTCCCGCCGAACACCATCACCAGCGGCACGACCACGGCCGCGACGACGGCGAGGGCCACGACGGCCAGCACGATCAGCCTGCCGCGGCGGCCGAGTCGGCGCTTCGTCTCTGTCTCATCCTCAGGCACAGGTGAACGCTAACCCGTTCACCTCACCCGCAACGCCACCGCCAGCAACGCCGCGTCCGCCGGCCGCCGCAGATCGCGCCCGGTCAGCTCGTGGAACCGGTTGAAGCGGTGCTGCACCGTGTTGCGGTGGCAGTACAGCGCGTCGGCCGTGTCCGCGATGGAGCCCGAGCCCGCCAAATGGACCCGCACGGTGTGCAGCAGCCGGTCCGCCTCGCCCCGCGTGACACCGGGCCCGTGCAGCGCGCCCAGCACATCGGCCGCCAGATCGCGGCCGAAGTCACCGGCGCGGTGCGCCAGCACATCGAGCCAGCTGTCCTCCAGGAGCCGCGGCGAGCGCGTGTCCGCGGGCAGCACCTGCGCCGTCGCCACCGCGAGCACCGTGGCCCGTGGCACGGCGGCGAGCCCGACCGCCTGAGGGGCCACCCCGCACGGCGAGTCGTGCAACTGGTCCAGGATGTACGGGCGGCTGATCCGGCCGCTGAGCTGCACCACCAGGACCGCGTCCCCGCCGACCATCTGCTGCTGCACCGCCGCCCCCGCCCCGCGCAGCGCGAGGCCCGCCCGGTGCAGCCCTGGCCCGGCCGCCGCGGACGACGCCGCGCACAGGAACCGGCCGTCGTCCGCGAGCCCCAGGGCGCGGCCCGCGTCCCGTACGACGGTCGGGTTGCGGCCCTCGGTCTCCAGGAGCCGGGCGAACCACATGCGCCGCTCGTCCTCCTCGCGGCGCCCCATCTCCAGGACCGTGCGCTGGTACGCCGTCATGATCCCGGTGACATGCCGCTCGACCGCCTCCCACACGTGGTACGCCGAGCCCGCCAGATCGGCCATGTCCTCGGGCCGCGCCCGGTTCACCAGCGCCTGCCACACCACCCGGAAGTCGAGGCGTGCCGCCTCCAGGAGCGCGTCGAGCGGGACGCCCTGCCGGGCGCGGTCCTCGCCCACCCGCCGCGAGACGTCCGCGATGTGCGGCGGCACCGGGAGCCGCGCCACCGTGCGCAGCAGCAGTTCGAAGGCCTGCCAGGCCGAATCGCGGAACTGGATGTCCGGCACCTGGGTCTCGTACGAGGTGCGCACCGGGCCGACCATCTCCAGCCAGTCGCCGATCAGGCCGTCCACATTGTCCAGGCACTGCCCGGCGAGTTCGGCGATGCGCGGCGAGGTCGGGGGCAGCCCGGGGCGGCCCGGGCCTTCGGAATTGTGCATGTGACCAATTCTCGGTGGCACGGGGGTGATGTTTCAACGTTGGTTCGGTGGCCGGAGCCGAGGATCCTGGTGCGATCCCTGGGCGAAGCGTCCGGGGCCCGCCGACCAGGAGGGCCATCCGACCGTGCACTTGACCCCTCGTGAACAGGAACGGCTCCAGCTGTTCACCGTCGCCGAACTCGCGCGCCGCCGCCGCGCACGCGGACGCCGGCTCAACGCCCCCGAGGCGATCGCCCTGATCTGCGACGAGATCCTGGAGGCCGCCTGGGACGGGCTGAGTCTCGACGAGGTGATCGAGACGGCGGAGCGGGTGCTCACCGTCGACGACGTGCTGGACGGCGTCGCCGACATCGTGACGACCGTGCAGGTGGAGGCGCTGTTCCCGAGCGGCACGTCGCTCGTCGCCGTCGACCGGCCGATCGGCCCCGCCAGTGCCCAGGGGCCGGGCGCCGTACGTACCGCGGACGCACCACCCGTCGAGATCAACGTGGGCCGCCCGCGCACCACCCTCACCCTCCGCAACACCGGCGACCGCGTCGTCTACATCTCCTCGCACTACCCGCTGCACGAGGCCAACCAGGCGCTGGAACTCGACCGGGAGAGGGCCCGCGGGCTGCGGCTCGACATCGCCGCCGGTACCGCCCTCGCCTTCGAACCCGGCGAGCGGCGGGAAGTCGTCGTCATCCCCGCCGACCACAAGGCCCGTACGACCCAGGAGCGCGCATGACCAGCGTCGACCGCCGCACGTACCACGCCCTGTACGGGCCCACGACCGGCGACCGGATCCGGCTCGGCGACACCTGTCTGTGGGTGGAGGTCGAGGCCGACGACGGCACCCCGGGCGACGAACTGCTCGGCGGCTGCGGCAAGACGGTCCGCGACGGCCTGCTCGCCTCGCCGCGCTCGGACCGCGATTCCGCCCTCGACATGGTGGTCGCGGGTGTCGTCCTGATGGACCCGGTGCTCGGTGTGCGCAAGACCGACATCGGCATCAAGGACGGCCGGATCGTCTCCGTCGGGAGCGTCGGCAACCCGGATGTGATGGACGTCGAGTACGCCATCGACTCGCACACCTCCGTCGTGCCGGGGGAGGGGCTGATCGCGACGCCCGGCGTCGTCGACAGTCACGTTCACCTGTCCTCGCCCGAGGTCGCGCCCGCCGCGCTGTCCGCCGGAGTCACCACGCTGGTTGGCATGGGCCTCGGCGGTGTGTGGGAGATCGGCTGCAACCCGACCCACAACCTGCACACGCTGATGAGCTCCTGGCAGGGCACCCCGCTCAACATCGCCTTCCTGGCCCGCGGTTCGTCCAGCTCACGGGCGCTGCTCGACGAGATCACCCTCGCCGGGGCCGGCGGCTTCAAGATCCACGAGGACTTCGGGGCGACCCCGCGCATCATCGACACCTGCCTCGACACCGCCGAACAGGCCGACCTGCCGGTCGCGCTCCACACCGACTCCATGAACGAGTCGGGCTACCTGCGCGACACCCTCGGCGCCACCCGCGGGCGTACCGTGCACGCGTACCACGTGGAGGGCGGCGGCGGTCACCCCGACCTCCTGGAGATCCTCTCCGAGCCGAACATCCTGCCCTCGTCGACGACACCCACCGTGCCGTACACCCCGAACACGGTGGGCGAGCTGTTCCCGATGACGATGACGGTGCACCGGCAGAACCACGCCTCCGCGAGCGACGTCGCCATCTCCAAGGGCCGGATCCGCGAGCACGCCATCGCCGCCGAGAACGCCCTGCACGACCTCGGCGCGATCTCCATCGTCAACTCCGACTCCATGGGCATGGGGCGGATCGCCGAGACGGTGCGCAGGACGTGGCAGCTCGCCCACGTCCAGGCGCTCGCGAACGGCGGCGGGGGAGTGGAACGCCCCGACAACACAAGGGTGTTGCGCTACCTGGCGAAGATCACCCTCAATCCGGCGCTCGCGCACGGCCTCTCCCACGAGGTGGGCACCGTGCAGGCGGGACGGATGGCGGACCTGGTGCTGTGGGACCCCAAGTGGTTCGGCAGCAAGCCCGAGCTGGTCATCAAGTCCGGGTTCGTGGCCTGGGGGAATACGGGATCCGGATCCGGGTCGACCCGGCTCACCCAACCCCGCGCCTACAAGCCCTACTTCGGATCGCTCGGTGCCGCGCCCGCACGGCTCGCCAAGGTCTTCGTCGCCGAGGCTGCGCTCACCGACCGCGCCGCACGGGCCGCGCTGCCGAGCGGACTCACGTACGCCCCGATCCGCGACAGCCGCAGCCTGACCCGCGCCGACATGCTGCACAACACGGCGACACCGCGGGTCGTGGTGCCGCGCGAACCGGCGCCCGTCCTCGTCGACGGGGTCGAGACCGGGACCCCGCCCGCGACCGAGGTACCGCTCGCGCAACTGCACCACTTCGCCTGAGGGGGCCGGCCCATATGCAGCTCGATCTGCTCGTCCGCAACGCCCGCATCCGCACCCTCGACCCGGAACGGCCCACCGCCTCAACCGTCGGCGTACTCAACGGAGTTGTCGTCGGGCTCGACGAGGACGTGGCCGGACTCGGCGCGCGCCAGGTGCTCGACGCGGGCGGCGCCACCGTCGTCCCCGGCTTCAACGACGCGCACTGCCACACCGCCTGGTTCGGCCTCAACCTCACGCAGCTCGACGTCTCCACAGCCCGCTCCGTCGACGACGTGTACACCGCCGTGGCCACGCACGCCAAGGGCCTCGCCCCGGACGCGTGGGTGCTGGGCGCCGGGCTCGACCACAACAACCTCGGCGGTGTCTGGCCGCACCGCGACGCCCTCGACCGCGCGGCGGGCGGCCGGCCCGTCTGGATCAAGCACACCTCCGGGCACGCCTGCGTCGTCAACACGCCCGTCCTGTACGCGGCGGGAGCCCTGGAGGACGGCTTCGAGGACCCGGACGGCGGCGTCGTCTCCCGCGACGAACACGGCCGCCCCGACGGCCTGTTGGAGGAGACCGCCCAGAGCCTCGCGCAGCGCCAGGTGCTGCCCTACCCGGTGGAGACCGTCGCCGACGCCGTCGACGCGGCGACCCGGCACTACCTCACCGAAGGTGTCACCAGCTTCACCGAGGCCGGGATCGGCGGCGGCTGGATCGGCCAGACACCGGTCGAGCTGGCCGCCTACCAACTCGCCCGCGAGAGCGGCCGGTTGCACACCCGCGCCCAGTTGATGGCCGCCTCCGACGTGCTGCACCCGCTGACCGCGCACACCGACGACGACATCACGCTCGGCCTCGACCTCGGCATGCGCACCGGCTTCGGCGACGACATGCTCTCCCTCGGCCCGGTCAAGATCTTCCTCGACGGCTCGCTGCTCGGTCGTACGGCGGCCGTCACGGAGCCCTTCTGCGGCTGCCCCCACAACGAAGACCGGCCCACCGGCTACTTCCAGGGCGACGCCGGCTCCATGACCGACCTCGTCGTCGCCGCGCACCGCTCCGGCTGGACGGTCGCCGCGCACGCCATCGGCGACCGCGCCGTCGACCTGGCCCTCGACGCCTTCGCCCGCGCCCACAAGGAACGGCCGCGCCCCGGCGTCCGGCACCGCGTCGAGCACGCCGGGATCGTCCGCCCCGAGCAGCTCGCCCGGTTCGCCGAACTCGGCGTCGTGCCCGTCCCGCAGCACAACTTCCTGCACACCTTCGGCGACGCCATGGCCGCCGCACTGGGCCCCGAGCGCACCTCGTGGTCGTACCGCATGCGCTCCTTCCTCGACCTCGGGCTGCCCGTCCCCGGTAGCTCCGACCGGCCCGTGGCACCGGGCGCGCCGCTGCCCGCGATCCAGTCGATGGTCGTGCGCCTCACCGAAACAAAGGCCCCGTACGGTCCCGACGAGGGTGTTCCGGCCCTCGCCGCGCTGCGCGCCTGGACCGAGGGCTCGGCCCACGCCACCGGCTTCGGAGGACGCAAGGGACGGCTCGCCCCCGGCTATCTGGCCGACCTCACCGTCCTGGACGGCGACCCCGTCCGCACGGACCCCGACCGCATCGGCGCGATCGGCGTCCTCGCCACCGTCGTGGGCGGCGACCCCGCCCACGACCCGCACCACCTCACCCGCACCCCCGCACGCCACGGTCCCCCTTCCGCTCCGGCCGCCCAGGCCGCCCCTCCCCAGGAGACCCCGTGAGCACCACAGCGAAGCCCCCGCTCAAGGACGTCAGAAGGCTGTTGTTCGGCGCGTTCAGCGGCACCGCCCTGGAGTGGTACGACTACTTCCTCTACGGCACCGCCGCCGCGCTCGTCTTCAACAAGCTGTTCTTCACCGACCTCAGCGCGGCCGCCGGCACCCTCGCCTCCTTCGGCACCTTCGCCGTCGGCTTCGTCGCCCGGCCCATCGGCGCCGCGGTCTTCGGCCACATCGGCGACCGCTACGGGCGCAAGGTGTCCCTCATCATCACTGTCGTCATGATGGGCGCCACCACCGGCTGCATCGGCCTGCTGCCCTCGTACGACACCATCGGCATCTGGGCGCCGGCCCTGCTCACCGTCCTGCGCTTCGTGCAGGGCATCTCCGTCGGCGGCGAGTGGTCCGGGGCGATGCTGCTCACCCTGGAACACACCCCGAAGGAGAAGCACGGCAGCTACTCCTCCGTTCCTCAACTCGGCTCGCCCGTCGGCACGTTGATGTCCAGTGGCGCCTTCGCCCTCGTCGGCATGCTGCCCGACGACGCCTTCTACTCGTGGGGCTGGCGGCTGCCGTTCCTCGCCGCGTTCCCGCTCCTCGGCTTCGCGCTCTACCTGCGCGTACGCATCGAGGAGTCCCCGGTCTTCCGTGCCATGCAGGAGGACGCCGAGCGGAACGGGCCGCCGCCCGCGCCGCTCGTCGAGGCGTTCCGCCGCACCTGGGGCCGCATGATCGTCGGGATCGGGGCCGCGCTCCTCGGCGTCGGCGGCTTCTTCCTCATGACGACGTTCATCATCAGCTACGGCACCGGTGAACTCGGCATCGACAAACAGACCATGCTCAACGCCACCGTGGTCGGCGCCGTCGTCGAGATCGCGGTCATCATCGCCGGCGGCCGCCTCGCCGACCGCATCGGCTCGTGGAAGGTGTGCGCCATCGGCGCCGCCGTCACGATGGTCGCCGCGTTCCCCGCCTTCTGGCTCGTCGACACGAAGCAGACCCCGCTGGTGTACCTCGGCGTCGCGCTCGGCATCGGCGCGCTGTCGATCCCGTATGGCCCGATCGGCGCGGTCGTCGCCTCGCTCTTCCCCGAGGAGTTCCGCTACAGCGCTGTCGCCATGTCGTACAACCTCGCCGGGGTCCTCGGCGGCTTCGTCCCGCTCATCGCGGCCTCGGTCACCGGTGCGGCGGGCGGCGCCTCCTGGGGCGCCGCGCTGCTCCTCGTCGGCGTGGCCGCCTGCACCGTCGCCGGGTCCATTGCGGCCGGCACGGTGCTGCGCAGGCACGGCTCCCTTCCCTCCAGCGACACACTGAACGCAAAGGTTCCCGCATGACCCCGCACCGCCTTGCCCGCACCGGCGGCCAGGTCCTCGTCGACCAGCTCCGGGCCCACGACGTCGACACCGTCTACGGCGTGCCCGGCGAGAGCTACCTCGCCGTCCTCGACGCCCTGCACGACTCACCGGTCCGCATGGTGGTGTGCCGCCACGAAGGCGGCGCCGGCTACATGGCCGAGGCCTCCGGAAAGCTCACTGGGCGCCCCGGAGTGTGCTTCACGACCCGGGGGCCTGGCGCCACCAACGCGCTGGTCGCCCTGCACACCGCCCACCAGGACGCCACCCCGCTCGTCTTGTTCATCGGACTCGTGCCGCGCGGCCACACCGACCGGCACGCGTTCCAGGAGTTCGACCTGCGCGGCACGTTCGGCACCAACGCCAAGCTCGTCGAGACCATCGACGACGCGGCCCGCATCCCCGAGTACGTGGCCCGCGCCTTCGCCGTCGCGGGCAGCGGGCGGCCGGGGCCCGTGGTCCTCGGGCTGCCGGAGGACATGCTGACGGATGTCGTCGAGGTCGCCGACGCCAGGCCGCTGCCGGTGCCGCAGGGTAGCGTGTCGGCCGAGGAACTGGCCGCCCTGGAAGGCCTGTTGACCGGTGCCGAGCAGCCTCTGGTGCTGCTCGGCGGCAGCCGCTGGACGGACCGGGCACGCGCCGACGTACGCGCCTGGGCCGAGGCCTGGTCGCTGCCCGTCGCCGTGGACTTCCGCTGCCAGGACCTGCTGGACAACGAGGCCGAGGTCTACGTCGGCAACCTCGGCTACGGCCGGGCCAGGGCGCTGGCCGAGCGGGTACGCGAAGCGGACCTGCTGGTGAGCGTCGGCGCGGCGCCGGGAGACGTCACGACGGACGGCTACCGGTCACTGCCCACCGTCGGCGACGACACGGCGGGCCCGCGCCTGGTGCAGGTGCTCCCCGAGGCGCAGCCACCCGGCGTCGTGCACCGCGCCGAACTCACCCTGCTCGCCGCCCCCGAGGCCTTCGCCGCCGGGATACGCACCCTGCGCCCCGCCGCGCCCGTGCCCTGGGCGGAGCGCACCAAGGAGGCGCGGGCCGCGCACCTGGCAGCCCGCACACCGGAGCCGGACGGTGACCCGCTCGACCTCGGGGAGGTCTTCGCCCACCTCGACACCCGGCTCCCGGAAGACACCATCGTCACGTTCGGCGCGGGCAACCACGCCATCTGGGCGCAGCGCTTCCTCACGTACCGCGACGGGATGCGCCAACTCGGCCCGCGCAACGGCTCGATGGGCTACGGCGTGCCCGCCGCGGTGTCGGCCGCCATCGCTCACCCGGACCGCCGCGTCGTCTCCGTCGCGGGTGACGGGTGCTTCCTGATGAACGGGCAGGAGCTCGCCACCGCCGTTGCGGAGGGCGCGGCCCCCCTGATCCTGGTCCTGGACAACTCCCAGTACGGCACGATCCGCGCGCACCAGGAGCGGGAGTACCCGGGCCGGGTCAGCGGCACGGCCCTCGGCAACCCGGACTTCGCCGTCTACGCCCAGGCCTTCGGCGCCCATGGCGAAACGGTCACGACGACCGAGGAATTCGCCCCGGCCCTGGACCGCGCGCTGACCTGCGGCCGCGCGGCGATCATCCAGCTCAAGGTGACGGAGGGCCGGCTGTCTCCCGGCGTCACCGTCACCTCACTGCGCGAGAGGGGACGCACCAAGAGCTGAGCCTCACGAGCCTTACGGACGCAGCTGGATCAGGCCCGCCTCGGTGGGCCTGAATCCGCATGCCTCGAAGTAGAAGTCGCGGAGCCCGGGCTCGAAGTCGACATGGAGCCATTCGCAGCCCGACTCCCGCGCCCGGGACGCCGCGAGGCGCACGACCGCCGTGCCGATGCCGCGACGCTGGTGTGTGCCCCGGGTCTTGGTGTCGACCAGGAAGGCGTGGTCGCCGCCGTCCCACGCCACGTTCACGAAGCCGACGAGCAGCCCGTCCGCGTCGCGGGCCGTGACCCAGCCGAGACTGTACTTCTGGATCTTGGTCCACCAGCCGGCGACGTCATTGCCGCCGTGGGACCGGACGAGGCCGACCATCTCCTCGTCGGAGACCGGATCGCGCCATGCGCATTCGAACGATTCGCTCATGAGGCTTCACCTTCGCACACGGCGTGACCCGGGCCACGTACGAAACGGTTTCGTTTCATTGTGGTGGCGGGTTAGTCTGCCGTCGTACGAAACCGTTTCGTTCGGCACGGCCGTGAGGGGGAGCAGCGCGTGAGTGGGACCGGCACCGCCGTGCGGCGCAGACGCATGACGGCGGAGCGCGAGGCGGAGTTGTACGACGCCGTGCTCGGGCTGCTGCGTGAAGTCGGTTACGACGCGCTGACCATGGACGCCGTCGCGGCCCGCACCCGGTCCAGCAAGGCCACGCTCTACCGCCAGTGGGGCGGCAAGGCCGCGCTCGTCGTCAGGGCGATGCGGCACCACAAGCCGGTCGACATCGCCGAGATCGACACCGGCACCCTGCGCGGTGACCTCCACACGCTCGCCCACCGGCACGACGACTGCTCCGTCGCGGAGTCGACCGCCTTGATGCGGGGACTCGCGATGGCGATGCACAGTGACCCGGATCTGCTGCGCGCGTTCCGGGAGTTGCTGATCGAACCGGAGCTGGAGGAGCTGGACCAGGTCCTTCAGAGAGCCGTCGCCCGGGGCGAGATCCGCCAGGACAACCCGGCGATGGACTACACGCTGCACATGATGGTCGGCGCGATGGCGACCCGCGGTGTGATCGACGAACTGCCGCCCACCCAGGAGTACCTCATCTCATACATCGACGCAGTGGTTCTCCCCGCCCTCTGCGCCTGATTCCCCCCACCACCACATCTCGCACTTCCCCCCTCCACCTGACGCCACCGCTCACCGTCGTCGGGCCGAAGTCCCCTGCCCAGCACCAATTACGACCTGACCGGGAGTACGCCCTCGTGGCTCGATTCCTCTACAAAATGGGCCGATTCGCCTTCAGGCGACGGTACTTCGTCGCCGCCTTCTGGGTGGTGGTCCTCGCCGCGGTGGGCGTGGGCGCCTCCCAGGCACCGACGGCCACCTCCTCCTCCTTCTCGATCCCCGGCACCGAGGCCCAGAAGGCCTTCGACCTGCTGGAGGACCGGTTCCCCGGCGCCAGCGCCGACGGCGCCACCGCGCGCGTCGTGTTCAAGGCGCCGGACGGGGAGAAGATCACCTCCGCCGCCAACCAGAACGTCGTGCGCGACACCGTCAAGGAACTCGGCGGCGGCTCCGAGGTCCAGAGCGCGACCGATCCGTTCAAGTCCAAGTCGGTCAGCCGTGACGGCACCATCGCGTACGCACAGGTGTCGTACAAGGTCTCCGGCATGGAGCTGGAGGAGTCCTCGCGCGACGCGCTGAAGGACACGGCGCAGGACGCCCGTGACTCGGGCCTCACCGTCGAGGTCGGCGGCGACGCGCTGCAGGCCGTGCCCGAGACCGGCTCGACCGAGGTCATCGGCGTCGTGGTCGCCGCCGTCGTCCTCGTGATCACCCTCGGTTCGTTGATCGCCGCGGGACTGCCGCTGATCTCCGCGCTGTTCGGCGTCGGCATCGGCGTCTCCGCCATCACCGCGCTCGCCAAGCCGCTCGACCTGGACTCGACGACGTCGACGCTCGCGATGATGATCGGCCTCGCCGTCGGCATCGACTACGCGCTGTTCATCGTGTCCCGGTACCGAGCCGAACTGGCCGAGGGCCGCGAGCGCGAGGAAGCCGCCGGACGGGCCGCCGGTACCGCCGGGTCCGCCGTCGTCTTCGCCGGACTGACCGTCGTCATCGCCCTCGTCGGCCTCGCCGTCGTGAACATCCCGATGCTGACGAAGATGGGCTTCGCCGCCGCCGGGACCGTCGTCGTCGCGGTACTCGTCGCGCTGACCCTGATCCCCGCCCTGCTCGGCATCGCCCGGCGCCGCGTGCGCCCCGCCGGCGCCAAGAGCAAGCGTAAGGAACGCAAGGCGGAGAACAAGGCCCAGGAGCAGAGCCACCACACCCACGGGGAGCACGCCGAGCCCAAGGCCGCACTCGGCACCCGCTGGGCCCGCCTCGTCGTCAAGCACCCGGTCGCCGTGCTGCTGCTCGGTGTGCTCGCCCTGGGCGCCGCCGCCGTACCGGCCACGTCCCTCGAACTCGGCCTGCCCGACGACGGTGCGCAGCCCACCGACACCACGCAGCGCAAGGCGTACGACCTGCTCTCCGAGGGCTTCGGCCCCGGCTTCAACGGGCCGCTGATGGTCGTCGTCGACGCCAAGGACAGCGACGACCCGAAGTCCGCGGTCGCCGATGTCACCAAGACCGTCAAGGGGCTCGACGACGTCGCCGTGGTGACCCCGCCGACGTTCAACAAGTCCGGTGACACCGCGATGCTCAGCGTCGTCCCGAAGTCGAAGCCGACCTCGCTGGACACCGAGGACCTGGTCCAGAACATCCGCGACGCGGGCGACGGCATCAAGGCCGACTCGGGCGCCGAGCTGATGGTCACCGGCACCACCGCGATGAACATCGACGTGTCGCAGAAGCTCAACGACGCGCTGCTTCCCTACCTCGCGCTCGTCGTCGGCCTCGCCTTCCTGCTCCTCATCGTCGTCTTCCGCTCGATCCTGGTGCCGCTGAAGGCCGCGCTCGGCTTCCTGCTCTCCGTCCTCGCCGCGCTCGGCGCCGTCGTCGCCGTCTTCCAGTGGGGCTGGCTCGCCGACCTCATGGGCGTCGAGGAGACCGGGCCCGTGATGTCGATGATGCCGATCTTCATGGTGGGTGTCGTCTTCGGCCTCGCGATGGACTACGAGGTCTTCCTCGTGACGCGGATGCGTGAGGCGTACGTCCACGGGGAGACGGCCAAGGAGGCGATCGTCACCGGATTCCGGTACAGCGCCCGCGTGGTCACGGCGGCCGCGGTCATCATGATGGCCGTGTTCGCGGGCTTCATCGGCTCGACCGAATCCATGATCAAGATGATCGGTTTCGGGCTCGCCGTCGCCGTCTTCTTCGACGCGTTCATCGTGCGCATGGCGATCGTCCCGGCCGTCCTCGCGCTCATCGGGCGCGGCGCCTGGTGGCTGCCCAAGTGGCTCGACCGCGCGCTGCCCAACGTCGACGTCGAGGGCGAGGGCCTGCGCGAACTCGACGAGGCCCGCGCGGCCCGGCCCGCCGACGAGGTGCCCGAGGGCGCCGTCCCGCACCCGGCCGAACCGGAGCGCGAACTCGTCACGGCCTCGGTCGGCGCGCAGGGCGAAGCCCAGCCGCGCAAGCACCTCGTGACCGCGTCCACCGCGGAGGCCGACGGAGCCCGCTCGTTCACCCCGAACGGCAACGGCATCCTCGGCACCGTCCGCACCGGTGGCGGCGAGGTCGTGGCGCGCGCCGCGATCACGCTGATCTCGACGGGCGGCCGGCAGATCAGCCGCTCCGTCACCGACTCCGGCGGCTCCTACAGCCTCGACGTACCCGGCGCGGGCACCTACGTGCTGATCGTCGCGGCCGACGGACACCAGCCGCAGGCCTCGACGGTCACCGTGGACGGGGAACTCCTCTCGCACGACATCCTGCTCACCGGCACCGGCGGACTCGCGGGCCTGGTACGCGAGTCCGGCGGCCGCCCGGTGCCCGAGGCGCTGGTCGTCGTGACCGATGTCCGCGGCGAGGTCGTGGCCACCGCGCGCACCGGACTGCAGGGCGACTTCGCCTGCGGCGGCCTGGTGAACGGCATGTTCACGCTCGCCGTCAACGCGCCCGGCTTCCGGCCCACGGCGCAGCAGGTGGAGACCGGCGCGCAGGGCGTCACCCGGGTCGAGCTGGTCCTCGGGGTCGGCAAGCGGGTGCAGGGCGTGGTGCGCGCGGGCACGGAGGACGGCCCGTTGGCCGACGCCCGGGTCACCCTGGTCGACGCGGCGGGCAATGTGATCGCCACGACGACGACCGGCGCGGACGGCGCGTACGCCTTCACCGACCTCGACGCGGGCGACTACTCGGTCATCGCCACGGGGTACCCGCCGGCCGCGCAGACGCTGCGGGTGGGCGACGCGGAGCCGGGTGACCTCGACATCAGGCTGGCGCACCCGGAGGCGTAACCGCCACCCGACGCCGCCCTGGGGCGGCACCCGCCATGGCCGGCGGGTGCCGCCCCTACTGATGCGCGATACAGCAGTACGGGCCCGCCGCCTCCCCGGATGTGGGAGCGTGGTGATGATCCTTTTCCCGATCTCCCCGCAAGTTCTCGATCTCCCCGCACGAGAGAGCACGTTACCGATGGACCTGGACACCCGCCGCAGGCGGACGGCACTGTTCCTCTTCTTCCTCATACCCGGCCTGTCGATGTCGTCCTGGGTGACGCGCACCCCCGACGTACGGGATCAACTGGGCGCGTCCACCGCGCAGATGGGCCTCATCCTCTTCGGGCTCTCGGTCGGCTCGATGATCGGCATCCTGAGCTCCGGCACACTCGTCGCCCGGTTCGGCTCCCGGCCCGTCATGGGCGTGGCCACGGTGGTGATCACCTTCAGCATGGCGGTCATCGGCCTCGGCGCGATGGCGTCCTCCGCGCCCCTCGTCACCGCGGGGCTGCTCCTCTTCGGCGCCGGAATGGGCGGGGGAGAGGTCGCCATCAACATCGACGGCGCGGAGGTGGAACGGCTCACCGCGCGCACCATCCTGCCGACGCTGCACGGCTTCTTCAGCCTGGGCACGGTCGTGGGAGCGGCGGTCGGCATCCTGTGCACGGCCGTCGACTTCCCCGTGCAGTGGCACCTGATCGCCGTCGCCGTCGTCACCACCGCGATGTTCGGCTACGCGATCCGGGCCATCCCAAACGGCGTGGGCAAGGTCTCGGCCGGTTCGAAGGCGGATGGCGCGGCACCGGGCTCGTCGAAGGCGAAGGTGTGGCGGGACCGCCAGCTCCTGCTGCTCGGCGGCATCATCCTCGCCATGGCGCTCGCCGAGGGCGCCGCGAACGACTGGCTGCCGCTGCTCATGGTCGACGGCCACGACATGGACCCCGCGCTCGGCTCCGCCGTCTACACCGGCTTCGCCGCCGCCATGACCATCGGCCGGTTCGTGGGCGGTTACTTCATCGGGCGACTCGGCCGCAAGCCGGTCGTGCGGGCGAGCGCCGTGTCGGCGACGCTCGGCATCGCCCTGGTCGTCTTCTCCGACTCCGCCGTCGTCGCCAGCGCGGCCGTGCTGTTCTGGGGGCTCGGTGCCTCGCTCGGCTTCCCCGTCGCGCTCTCGGCGGCCGGCGACTCGGGCGAGAACCCGGCGGCGCGGGTGAGCCTGGTGGCGATGCTCGGCTACATCGCGTTCCTCGTCGGGCCGCCCTGCCTCGGCTTCCTCGGCGACCACTACGGGCTGCGGACGGCCATGGTGGTCGTCCTCGCGTTCACCACGGTGGCCGTCTTCCTCGCTCCGGCGGTCGGGTCGCGCTCGTCCGCGACGGTGGCCTCGCAGAGCGACGGTGAGCGCTCGCGGCAGCACTGCGATTGAGTAGGTGGGTCCCGCCTGTTCAGGCGGGGCCCGGTGCGGCGGCTACGGCAGGGTGTGCCCGGCCGCGGTGAACAGCCGGTACCACTCCTCGCGGGTCAGCGGGATGTCCGAGCCCGCCGCGGACTCGGCGACGCGTCCCGGGTTGGTGGTGCCGAGCACGACCTGCATGTCGGCCGGGTGCCGGGTGATCCAGGCGACCGCGATGCCGGTCGGTGTCACGTCGTACTTCGCGGCCAGTTCGTCGAGCGCGGTGTTGAGCTCCGCGTAGTTCTCGCGGTCGCCGACGAAGACACCGTCGAAGAAGCCCTTCTGGAACGGCGACCACGCCTGCAGGGTCATCTTGTTGAGCCGCGAGTAGTCCAGCAGCCCGTTGTCGCGGCTCACCGACTGGTCGAGGCCCGCCATGTTCGCGGCGATCCCCGAGGCGATCAACGGGGCGTGCGTGATGCTCAGTTGGACCTGGTTGGCGACCAGCGGCTGGTTCACCACCGACTTCAGCAGCTCGACCTGTCCCGGCGTGTGGTTGGAGACACCGAAGTTCACGACCTTGCCCGCCGCGTGCAGCTCGTCGAAGGCCGCCGCCACCTCCTCCGGCTCGACGAGGGTGTCGGGGCGGTGCAGCAGGAGCATGTCGAGGTAGTCGGTGCGCAGCGCCGCCAGTGACTCGTCGACGGTGGCCAGGATGTGCTCACGCGAGAAGTCGAAGAAGCCGGGCCTGATGCCGACCTTGCTCTGGATGACGATCGACTCGCGCTCCGCGGCGCTCAGCGTGACCGCCTGCCCGAAGCGCTCCTCGCAGGCGTGCCGCGTCGGCCCGTAGATGTCGGCGTGGTCGAAGCTGTTGATCCCGGCGTCACGGGCGCTGTCGTAGAGACTGCGGACGGCCTTGTCGTCGAGCTCCGCGATGCGCATCAGGCCCAGGACGACGTTGGAGGACGGCGCCTTGGCACCGGGGAAAGAGATCGATTTCATGGGGCCATCCTCGCAGAGCCGGTCAGGACGCGTCGGGATCCGAAAGGGCGTACAGCTTCGGCAGGTTGACCACGATGGCCTCCTGCGTACTGCGGGCGATGACGACCACGGCCTCGTCGGACGGGTCCGGGTTCTCCTCGCGGTGCGGCACGTAGGGCGGGACGAAGATGTAGTCACCGGGGGAGGTGCGCAGCCTGACCTCCTCCTCGCCGGAGCCCGAGTCGTCGAGGAACACGAACTCCGGGTGCCCGCTCACCACGTAGATCGCGGTCTCGGACTCGCCGTGGTGGTGGTCGGAGGACGCGGTCGAGGGGGCGACATGCGTCTGCCCCATCCACAGCTTCTCCGACCCCACCGTGTTCCCGCTGACGGCGGCGAAGCGCCGCATGCCGCCGCTCTGCGCGGTGTCGCCGTCCAGGGCGTCGGCGCGGATGTGGTGCAGCCGCGAACGCAGGGGAGCGGAAGGGGAGTTCGGGGCGTCGGGGAGGTGGGGGTGGAAGCCCTCACCGGGCGTGGTCAACGGCTCGCTCATGAGGGGACGCTAGAGCGGCTCCGAAAAAGATGTCAAGAGGTGTCCATTGCCTCCCACCTGCGGCAATGTTCCCGCAATGTTCGGCCCGACGGGGCGCGGACCTTGCCTCACGGCGCTCTTCGGGCATCATGTGGCCATGCATATCTCCGCGAAGGCGGACTACGCCACGCGCGCGCTCCTCGAGCTCGCCCGCACCCCCGAACAGCCGCTCACCTGCGAGGCCATCGCCGACGCCCAGGGGATTCCGTTCCGGTTCCTGAAGTCGGTGGTGGGCGAGCTGCGCAAGGCCGGGCTCGTACGCAGCCAGCGCGGATGTGTGGGCGGCTACTGGCTCGGTGTGCCGGCCGACGCCATCACGCTGCTCGATGTCACCCGCGCCGTCGACGGCGAACTGATCACCCTGCGCGGCGAACCACTCTCCGGTCTCGGCTACACCGGAGCCGCCCGACGGCTGCCGGAGGTGTGGCGAAGGATCGAGGCGGACGCCGCCGCCGTGCTCGGCGGTGTGACCGTGGCGGCGCTCCTGGCGGAGGCGGAGGCCGAGGCGGTGTCGGTGGCTTCGCAGGAGGTCGCGTGAGCGGCGCCCCGGTGACCGGAACACTCGAAGTCGTCGAGTACACCGACCCGTTGTGCCCCTGGGCCTGGGGCTCCGAGCCGACCTTCCGAAGGCTGCGGCAGGCGCTGGCCGGGCGGGCCCGATGGCGCCGCGTGTACTGCATCCTCTTCGACGAGGACGATGACCCGGCGCCCGACCCGGCGGCGGAGACCGCCTGGTACGCGCGGTACGTCGAGGAGATCGGTGCGCACACCCGGGCCCCGTACGCCGCTCGCCTGAGCCGGGTCGCGGCGAGTTCCTGGCCGTCGTCCCTGGTGGCCAAGGCGGCCGAGGCCCAGGGGGAGGAGCCGGCCGCGCGGGCGCTGCGCCGCCTGCGCGAGACGGTCTTCGTCCTGGGTGAGCCCGCCGACACGCTCGACCTCGCCCTGGCCGCCGTACGCGACGTCCCCGGACTCGACGCAGGCCGCCTGTACGGTGACGCCTCATCAGAAGCCGTACGGGAGAAGGTTCTTGCCGACCGTGCCGAGGCCCGGCGCCCCGTTCCCGAGGTGCTCGCGCCGCCGCCCGGCGACTCGCCGCACCCCGGCGCGGCCAAGGAGACGGACGGCGGGACGGGCCTGCGGTACGCGCTGCCGACGGTCCTCGTGCGCGGGGAGGCGGGGCACCGGGTGGTGCCGGGGTGGCGCCCGTACGACGAGTATCTCGCGGCGGTGCGGGAGTTGAGCCCCGGCCTGGTGGCCGCACCGACCGAGCCGCTGCCCGCTGCCGAGGCGCTGTGCCGCCACCGCACCCTGACCGAACCCGAGCGCAGGGCTCTGGCGAGCGGCCCCTGGCCGCCCCCGGCGGCGGTCCGCGCGGACACGGCGAACGGCCCGCTGTGGCTGTGCCCGAGCGAGGCCGCGGCGCATCCTGCGACGCGTTCCCGCGGCAAGTCCAGTTCCCTGGGACCGCGTTGACCAGCGACATCGAGTCGTCCCGCGTAATGAGACACCAATTGGTGTCCATTGACAGCCGGGGACCGGGCGGGTCAGGATGTGCAGCATGCTGACGACGCACCCCGGCGTGGTGTGCCGCTACGTGGACCTGCGGCGCACGTGCAGCGCACTCTGTCGCTGACACTGTCCCCCTCCGTGTAGCTCCCCGCGCGCCTGAACCCTCTCCCCGGTCTTCCCCGGGAACTCAGGACGCCTCGGACGCTCTTTCCTGACGGCCGGCTCTTCCAGCCCCTCGCCCGTCATGCCTCCTTCACCGCGTTCCGCCCCGCCCACCGGTGTGCCCATGCGCACGCCGCGGGGTGGCTGCGCGTGCCTTGTCCTTCGCTCCTTCGCGCTGCCCTCGAAGCGCGGGAGCCGTCGCAGAGAGACACTCATGTCCGGACGCCCCATGCCCAGAACGCGCCGACGCACCCTGAAGGCCGCCGCCCCGGCCGCCGGGTCCGCCCTCCTCCTCGTCTGCGCCCTCACCGGCTGCGGCGGCGACAACGCCTCGGCGGCCGGCGGGGGTGCCACCCTGAAGTGGACCTCCACCTACTTCCCGACCCACTGGGACCCGGTGGTCGGCGGCAGCGGCGCCCAGTTCCGCGAACTCTCCATGGTCTACGCCTCGTTGACCCGCACCGACGAGAAGGGGCACGCGGTCCCCGACCTCGCCAAGAGCTGGGACTACAACAAGCGCGGCGACCGGATCACCTTCCATCTGCGCCCGGGGCAGAAGTTCAGCGACGGCGAACCCGTCGACGGCGTCGCCGTCAAGGCGGCCATCGAGCGCGCCAAGAAGCAGAAGAACTCCGCTCTCTTCGGAGATCTCACGTCGATCGAATCGGTGCGCGCGAAGGGGCTCGACGCGATTGTCGACCTCAAGCAAGTCGACTACCAGATACCGCAGTTGCTGGGGCAGCGCGTCCTTCAGATCGCCAGCCCCAAGGCGGCGAAGTCGCCCGCGAAGCTCGACCAGCGGCCCGTCGGCGCCGGACCGTTCACCGTCACCCAGCTCATCCCCGGCACCAAGGCCGTCCTGAAGAAGAACCCGAACTACTGGGACGCCAAGAACATCCACATCGACCAGGTCGAACTGACCTCGGCGCCCGACGCCTCAACCGTCGTGTCCGGACTGCAGACCGGCGTCTACAACTTCGCCGACATCGAACCCAGCCAGGCAGACGCCGCCAAGAAGGCCGGACTCGACGTCTTCGTACAGCCCGGCTTCAACGCCTCCAACCTCAGCCTGAACGTCAACAAGAAGCCGTTCGACAACGACAAGGTCGTCGACGCGGTCCGCCACGCCATCGACCGCAAGGAGTTCGTCGACAAGCTGACCTTCGGCTACGGAGAGGCGACCGACCAGCCGTTCCCCAAGGGATACACGGCCTACGACCCGAAGTCGGCGAACGCCTACCCCTACGACCCGGCGAAGTCGAAGAAGCTGCTCGCCCAGGCCGGATACAAGGCGGGTGACATCAAGCTCGACCTCGTCATCCCGGAGGAACAGCCCGAGGCCGAGATCGTCCAGTCGCAGCTCGCCAAGGTCGGCATCAAGGTCGACATCAGGATCGACAAGAACTGGGCGACACCGTTCTTCGCCAAGGACCTGACCTTCTCCCTGTACTCGACGACCGGACGCGACTCCGCCGCGCAGACCCTCACCGCGCACTTCGGCCCCGACGGACCGCTCAACCTCAGCACCCCCTACGAGCCGAAGGGCTTCGAGGACGCCATCGCGAAGGTCCGCGAGACCCGCATCGACGACCCCGACTACCCGAAGGTCCTCCGGGCCGCGACCCGCGCGGGGCTCGACAGCAGGGCGCTGGTCTTCACGTACTCCCAGCCGAACCTCATCGCCAAGAGCAAGACGGTCTCCGACCTCCCGAAGAACCCGGCCCACATCGACTGGACCGGCGTCACCATCAAGCCCGGGGCGTGAGCGGCATGCCCCGCACGAAGAACAGAACCGCGCACGTCCTCGGCCGTGTCCTCGCCACCCTCGGACGCTCCGTCGCGATCTTCGTCCCGGTCTTCGTGGTGGCGACGTTCGTGACGTTCGCCCTGCGCTCGATGAGCGGACTCAGCCCGGCCCGCATCCAGTTGGGGGAGAAGGCGACCCCTGAGGCCATCGCCCGCGTCGAGGCCCAATGGGGACTCGACCGGCCCTTCCTCGCCCAGTACGGCGACTGGTTCAACGGTGTCCTGCACGGCCAGTTGGGCACCAGCTGGACCAACGGCTCCGACATCTCCACCCTCATCGGCACCGGCCTCGGCGTGAGCCTGTCCGTGGCGGGCGCCGCCCTCGTCATCGGCGTGGTGCTCGGCTTCGTCCTCGGCACGGTGGCCGCGCTGCGCCGCACCACCTGGATCGACCGGGCGGTCACCGGCTTCGTCACCGTGATCTCGGTGATGCCCGCGTTCGTCGTCGGCATCGTCCTGGTCACCGTGTTCGCCGTCGGACTCGGCTGGTTCCCGTCCGCCGGATACGCGCCGCTCGCGCAGGGCTTCGGACCGTGGTCGCTGCACATCCTGCTGCCCGCCCTCGCGCTCAGCTGCGACGTCGTCGCCGACGTGGCACGCCAGCTGCGGACGAGTCTGATCGCCGCGTCCCGCGAGAACTACGTCACCGGGGCCGTGGTCCGCGGCCTGAGCCCACGCCGCATCTTCCTCGGGCACGTCCTGCGCAACGCACTCGGCCCGACGCTCGCCACCCTCGGCCTCAAGTTCCCCGCCCTCGTGGGTGCCTCCGTCGTCACCGAATGGATCTTCGGCCTGCAGGGCTTCGGCCGATTCGCCAACGACGCCGCGCAGGCCGGCGACGTACCCGCCGTACAGGGAGTGCTCGTGGTGTCGATCGTCCTCGTCGTCGGCTTCAACCTGATCGTCAACCTGGTCCTGGCGCGTGTCACGCCGGCTGCCCAGCGGGGGGTGTGACCGACCATGACCCGTCGCATCCTCGCCCTCACCACGGGGCGCGTCGCCGTCATCGTCCTCGCCGTCGTCGCCCTGCTCGCGCTCCTCGGCCCGCTGCTCGCCCCGCAGGCCCCTCTCGCCACGAGCGGTGACACCCTCGCCGCCGCCTCGTGGGAACACTGGCTCGGCACCGACTACCTCGGCCGCGACGTGCTCAGCCGGCTCCTCGACGGATCCCGCGTCAGCGTCCTCGGCTCGCTCGAAGTCGCCCTGACAGCACTGGTCGTGGGGTCGATCCCGGGGATCCTGTCGGTGTACCTCGGCCGGGTCTTCGAGTGGCTGACACTGCGCCTCGCCGACACCCTCGTCGCGCTGCCGTTCCTGCTGTTCGCGGTCGCGGTGATCGCGCTGCTCGGCAACGGCATCACCCAGGCGATGCTCGTGACCGGCGCCCTGGTGTCACCGCTGTTCTACCGGGTGTCCCGCGCCGCCACATTGGCGGTGGCCCGGTCCCCGTACGTGGAAGCCGCGTTGATCTCCGGGGCGTCGATCGGCTGGATCGTCCGACGCCACGTGTGGGCGAAGGTGCTGCCGCCGCTCGCGGTCGCCCTCGCGCAGACCGTCGGTACCGGCTTCGTGATCGTGTCGAGCCTGACGTTCCTGGGTATCGGCGTCCAGCCGCCCGAACCCACCTGGGGCGGGCTGCTCGCCTCCGACCTCGGCTACCTCGGCCAGCAGCCCTGGGCCCCGCTCCCGCCCGCCCTCCTCATCATGGCGACGGTGTGGGCCGCGAACCTCCTCGCCGACGCGATCCGCGACGTGTCCGGCACGGCCGGCCGTGCCCCCGCCGGCGCCGGCAGGAACCGCCTCGACGAGACCGCCCCCGCCGGAGGTACGACATGACCACAGCAGCCACCGACCTCGCCCGCGACCAGAGGCTGGACGACGGCCTCCGGGCCGCCCCCGTGCTCTCCCTGCGGGACGTGCGGATCGCCGACACGGCCACCGACCGGGAGATCGTGCACGGCGTCGACTTCGACCTCGCGCCCGGCACGACGATCGGCATCGTCGGCGAGTCCGGCAGCGGAAAGACCCTCACCTGCCGCTCCGCGCTCGGCATCCTGCCGCAGCACTTCGAGATCACCGGCGGCCACGTCGCACTCGACGGCACCGACACCGCCACCCTGACCCCGAAACAGTGGACCCGGCTGCGCGGCAGCACCATCGCCGCCGTCTTCCAGGACCCGGCCTCCTACCTCAACCCCTCGATCCGTGTCGGCGCACAGCTCGCCGAGGTGCTCCGCGTGAAAAAGGGCCTCAAGAGGCGCGAGGCACGGGACCGGGCGATCGAGCTGCTCCGCACCGTGCATCTGCGCGACCCGGAACTCAGCTACGACCAGTACCCGCACGAGCTGTCCGGCGGCATGCTGCAACGCGTCCTGATCGCCACCGCGATCGCCGCGGACCCCCGCATTCTCATCGCCGACGAGGCCACGACGGCACTCGACGTCACGGTCCAGGCCGAGATCCTCGACCTCCTGGCGGACCTGCGCGACCGCACGGGCCTGGCGCTCGTCGTCGTCTCCCACGACCTCGCCGTGGTGGCCCAACTGTGCGACGAGGTGCTGGTCATGAAGGAGGGCACTGTCGTCGAACAGGGCACCACCAGTCAGGTGCTGCACGCACCGCGCCACGAATACACCCGGCTGCTCGTCGCCGAGCACGAGCTGTACGGCCTCGAAAGGTTCCGCACCGGGACCTCGACGGCCTCGGCCAAGGAGGACGCGTGAGCGACAACACCCCGCGTTCCGTGCTGGAGATCGACGCGCTCGACGTCCACTACGGCCCCCGACGGCGCCGCCGTCAGGCCCTGCACGGCGTCTCGCTCACCGTCGCCCCCGGCGAGACACTCGGCCTCATCGGCGAGACCGGCTCCGGCAAGTCCACCCTCGCCCGCGCGGTCCTCGGCCTCGTCCCCGCCACATCCGGCACGATCACCGTCGGGGGAGCGGACGTCACCGCGCACCGCCGCCGCCAATGGCGCGACCTGCGCCGCCGAGGCGTGATCCAGTACGTCTTCCAGGACCCGCTGCGCAGCCTCGACCCGGACCTCACCATCCAGGAGTCCCTGAGCGAGCCGCTGCGCGTCGGCGGTGTGCCGCGCGCCGAGGCGGCCGAGCGGATCCGCGAGTATCTCGAACGGGTCCGGCTGAGCGAGGAGTTGCTCGGCCGCCTGCCCGGTGAACTCTCCGGCGGTCAGCGCCAACGCGTCGCCGTGGCACGGGCATTGGTGACCCGCCCACGCCTCGTCATTCTCGACGAACCCGTCAGCGCCCTCGACTCCGCCAACCGCGTCCAGATCCTGGAGATCCTCAAGGAACTGCGCGCGGACGGCACGGCGGTGGTGTTCATCTCCCACGACCTCGGCTCTGTCGCCGGCGTCGCCGACCGGATCGCCGTCCTGTACCGGGGCGAACTCGTCGAGACCGGAGCGACGGACACCGTCGTCAACGACCCCCAGCACCCGTACACGCGACTCCTGCTCGGCTCCGCACCCACCCTGCACGGCGCCCCCGCCGACCGGGCCGAACGCGAGGCGCTGCGCGCCCTGCTGCCCGCCTGAGCCACCCGCCCTCACAGAAGGACCCACCCATGCCCCGCAAGAAGATCCACCTCGCGCTGCATCCCTACGGAGTCGGCGGCCCCGGCCAGCACGGCCTGTGGAAGGACCCGCGCGTCGCCGTCAACGCCAGCATCGACATCAACTACTACATACGACAGGCCAAGGCCGCCGAACACGCCCTGTTCGACGCCCTGTTCATCGTCGACAGCCAGTTCATCAACGCCACCTACCCCTCCCACTACCTCAACCGGCTCGAACCCCTCACCCTGCTCTCCGCCGTGGCCACGCACACCCGCCACCTCGGCCTCGTGGGCACGGCCAGTTCGACATACAACTCGCCGTTCAACCTGGCCCGCCGCTTCGCCTCCCTCGACCACATCAGCGGCGGCCGGGCGGGCTGGAACGTCGTCACCAGCTTCGACACCGGAACCTCCCGCAACTACGGGTTCGAGGAGCACCTCGACTACGCCACCCGCTACGGCAGGGCCCTGGAGTTCGTCGAGGTCGCGCGCGGCCTGTGGGACTCGTACGAGGACGACGCGTTCCCCGCCGACGTCGAGCGCAATGTGTTCCTCGACCCGGCCAAGCTGCACGAACTGAACCACGTGGGCGAGCACTTCAGGGTCGCGGGCCCGCTCAATCTCTCGCGCTCCCCGCAGGGCCAGCCCGTCATCTTCCAGGCCGGGGTCTCCGAGGAGGGCCGCGACCTCGCCGCCCGCGTCGCCGAGGGCATCTACGCGCCCGGCGGCTCCCTCCAGCAGGCCCAGGAGTACTACGCCGACATCAAGCGCCGCACCGCCGCCCACGGCCGAGACCCCGAACACATCAAGATCTTCATCCACGGTGGCCCGGTCGTCGCCGCCACCGACGAGGCCGCCCGCCGCCGCGAGCGCGAGATCTTCGAGGAGGACAACGACTTCGACCGCCACCTCGCCCTGCTCGGCCGCTCCTTCGGCGCCTACGACTTCAGCGTCCACGACCTCGACGCACCCTTCCCCGACGTCGCCCACCTCGCCGAGAAGGGCGGCAGGACCGGGGCGACGAAAATCATCGAGCGGGCGCGGGCCGAGAACCTCACGCTGCGTCAAGTCGCCCAGTCCCTCGCCGAGTTCCGCCGCTCGCCGTTCGTCGGAGCGCCGGAGACGGTCGCCGACCGGATCGAGGAGTGGTTCGACGCCGGCACCTTCGACGGCATCAACCTGGCCTTCCGTACCGAGGACGAACTCGCCCTCTTCGTGGACGGCGTCGTACCGATCCTCCAGAAGCGGGACCTGTTCCGCACGGCGTACGAGGCCGACACCCTGCGCGGCCACCTCGGCCTGCCGATCCCGGCCAACCGCCACACCACCGACGACGCCGCCTTGGGAGCCCTGCGATGACCAGCCAGTACACCGAATTCCCCGCCCCGGAGGGCCTCCTCACCCGCGGCACCGTCCTCGTGGTCCCCGGACGCGGCGAGACACGCGCCGTGTACGAGCGGTTCGGCAGGCGGCTCGCCGCGGACGCCTACCGCGTACGGGTCGTGGACACCCCGGACCTGAGCGGCGACGACCTCGACGCCGCCCTCGAGACCCTGGTGAAGCGGCTCGGGGAGGCTGCCGACGGCGCGGCGGCGGCTCCGCTCGTCCTGGTGGGCGCGGACAGCGGCGCCGCGGTGGTCGCCGCCCTCGTCGCCGACCCGGCGCGGGCGCACCGGTTGGGGGTCGACGGTGTCGTGCTCGCGGGACTGCCGGGCCGCGCGGCCGCCGCCACCGAGGCATGGGACGAGGAACTCGACGTCCGCACGTCGTGCCCCACCCACCGTGGTGTGCTCACCGACGACACCCGCGTACGCCGCGGAGCGCTGAACACACCCGTTCCGGAACCGGTGTTGGAGCTGGCCCACGACAGCGCGGCGGACCTCCCGCAGCTGCTTCTCGTCGGCGACGCCGACCCGCTCGCGGACCGCGAGGCCCTCGCGCTGACGGCGCAGAAGCTCGCCTCGGCCCGCCTGGCCGTCGTCCACGGCGCTCACCACGACGTGCTCAACGACAAGCAGCACCGCTCGGTGGCCGCGGAGGTCGTGACGTTCCTCGAAGCACTCCGCGAAGGCCTGACCCCCGCGGTCACGGTCGTGTCGAGCGCATGGTGAACGCCGCCGCCCGTTAGCCGCATCCTTCGGTCTCTCCCTCCCTCACGAAAGGTCCCACCATGGCCACCATCCTTTCCGTCTCTGGCAGCCCCTCCGCCACCTCCCGCACCGCCCGGCTCTTGGAGCATCTCGACGAACGGCTGCGCGGCCAGGGACACGAGGTGACCTCGCTGCAGGTGCGCACCCTGCCCGCGGACGCGCTGCTGGGTGCCCAGTTCGGGCACCCGGCCGTCGTCGACGCCATCTCCCGCTTCGAGCGCGCCGACGGCATCGTCATCGGCACGCCCGTCTACAAGGCCGCCTACTCGGGCCTGTTGAAGTCGCTCCTCGACCTGCTGCCGCAGTACGCGCTCGCCGGAAAGACCGTGCTGCCCCTGGCCACGGGCGGCAGCACGGCCCACGTCCTGGCCCTCGACTACGCCCTGCGCCCCGTCCTGAACTCGATGGGCCCGCACCACATCCTCCCCGGCTGGTTCACCCTCGACCGGGACGTCACGGTCGGAGAGCACGGGGAACTGTCCGTCGCGCAGCCGTCCGCCGAGGCGCTCGCGGAGGTCACGGACCGGTTCTCCGCGGCGCTCGGTGGACGTACGGTGGCGCTGGCACAAGCAGGGTGATCAACACATGCTGGGAGACACATCTCGTGACCGACACCGCGCAGCCCGACAACCCGCGCACCCGAATCGACACCAGTAGGCCGCACACCGCCCGGATCTGGAACTACTGGCTGGGCGGCAAGGACTTCTACCCCGTCGACGAGGCCGCGGGTGAGCAGATCCGCACGCTCCACCCGGGGATCGCCGACTACGCCCGTGCGGACCGCGCGTTCCTCGGCCGGGCCGTCGAGTACCTCACCAAGGACGTCGGCATACGCCAGTTCCTCGACATCGGCACCGGGCTGCCCACCGTCGACAACACCCACGAGGTCGCCCAGCGCATCGCCCTGGACGCCAGGGTCGTCTACGTCGACAACGACCCGATCGTCCTGCGTCACGCCCAGGCCCTGCTGAACAGCACACCGGAGGGCCGCACGGAATACCTGGACGCCGACCTGCGGGACGTCGACCAGATCCTCGAACAGGCCGCCAAGACGCTCGACTTGAGCCGACCGGTCGGGCTGATGCTGCTCGGTGTCGTCATCTTCGTCGCCGACGAGGAGGACCCGTACGGATTCGTGCGGCGCCTCCTCGACGCGCTCCCCGCGGGCAGCCACCTGGTGCTGTCGCACACCATCACCAGTCCTGCGATGCCGGACGTGGACGAGGCGGTGGCTTTCTGGAACGAGAACGGCACACCACGGCTGAACCAGCGCACCCCGGAGCAGATCACCCGGTTCTTCGACGGTCTCGAACTGCTGGAGCCGGGTGTCGTCTCCTGTACGCGCTGGCGTCCAGGGGCGGACGGCCCCGCCGAGCCCGCGGAGGTCGCGATGTTCGGCGGGGTCGGGCGAAAGGCCTGACAGTCGGGGTCAGTTGGGCAGGTCGCGCAGGTACTTGCCGAACTTCTCCAGGCCGTCGATGTTGCGGGGGCCGGAGATCCCCTCGTTGTAGTCGAGGACGAAGAACCGGTCGTTCTTGACGGCGGGCAGCCCTCGCGTGTGCGGGGAGCGCTTCAGGAAGTCGATCTTCTCCTTGGCGGGCTTGTCGCCGTAGTCGAGGATCATGATGACCTCCGGCCGGGCCTCGGCGACGGACTCCCAGTTCACCTCGGTCCAGCGTTCGTCGAGGCCGGAGAAGATGTTCTTTCCTCCGGCCTTGGCGATGATCTCGTCGGGCGGTACCTGATTGCCGGCCGTGAACGGCTTGTCGGTGCCGGAGTCGTAGAGGAACACCGGTACGTCCTTGCCCTGCGGTGCCTTCTCGGTGACGGCCGCCTCGCGCTTCTTGAGTCCGGCGACGACCTTGTCGGCCTTCTCCTCCACGTGGAAGATCTCGCCGAGGCGTTCGAGGTCCGTGTACAGCGCCTCGAACGGGGCGGTTCTTTCCGGGTACTTGGGGTAGTTGAAGCAGCTCTCGGTGTGCATGAAGCTCTGGATGTGGAGCTTGTCGAGGATCTCCGGGGTGATGCCCCGGTCGTCGGCGAAGCCGGAGCCCCAGCCGGCGACCACGAAGTCCGACTTGGCGTCCACGACGATCTCCTTGTTGAGGAGGTCGTCACTGAGCATCCTGACCTTCTTGTACTCCGAGGCCCACGGCGACTCGCTGACCGGCGGGTTGGCCGGAGGCATCACATAGCCGTGGACGTGGTCGGTCAGGCCGAGCGCGAACAGCTTGTCGGCGCTGCCCGCCTCGTAGGCGACGGCGCGCTGCGGAACGGTGTACTCGACCTTCTGCCCGCAGCGGTTGACGGTGGACTTCCGTGCCGCCTTGGTGTCGTCGGAGGCGACGTCGGCGCCGCACGCGGTGGTGACGAGCGCGGTGGCGGCGAGGGCGCAGCCGAGGCGGGTGTGTCGGGTCACGGGCATGGCTGGGGGCTTCCTTCTGGGGCCGGTGTCAGGGTGTAGAGCAGTTGCGGGTCGCCGGTCAGGGGGTGCGGCACGACGCTGGCGCCGACGCCGAAGACGTCCCCGACGAGCTCCGGTGTGAGCACGTCCTTCGGAGTGCCGGAGGTGACCAGGCGCCCCTGGCTCAGGACGCCGAGGCGGTCGCAGGCCGCCGCGGCCAGGTTGAGGTCGTGCAGGACGACGAGGACGGTCAGGCCGGCGCCGCGCAGCAGGGAGAGCAGTTCGACCTGGTGGCGGATGTCCAGATGGTTCGTCGGCTCGTCGAGGACGAGGATCTCCGGATCCTGGACGAGGGCGCGGGCCACGAGGACGCGCTGCCGCTCCCCGCCGGACAGGGTGAGGACGCCGCGCCGGGCGAGGTGGCCGATGCCGAGCCGGTCCATGGTCCGCTCGCACAACTCGCGTTCACGCGCGCTGAGTTGCTGATTGCCCTTCAGGTGCGGGGTCCGGCCCAGGGCGACGACCTCGGAGACCGTGAAGTCGAGGTCCACGGTGCCGTCCTGGGTGAGCGCGGCTACGGCGCGGGCTCCGGCCCGCATCGTGAGCAGGCTCAGGTCGTCGCCGCCGACGCGGACCGTGCCCGCGGTGGGCCGCAGCGCGCGGTACACGCAGCGCAGGGCGGTGGACTTGCCGCTGCCGTTCGGACCGACCAGGCCCACGACCCGGCCGTCGGGGACGTGCAGGGACAGCTCGCGCACCAGGGTGGCGCCGTCGGTGACGACGGTCAGGCCGTCGAGCTCCAGATCCATCTCAACGCCCTCCGAACATATAGGACTTGCGGCGCATCAGCGTGATGAAGACGGGCACCCCGATGAGCGCGGTGATGACACCGAGCGGCAGCTCGCGCGGGGCGACCAGGGTGCGCGACGCCAGGTCGACCCAGACCATGAACACCGCCCCCGCGAGCGGGGCCACGGCGAGCACGAGCCGGTGCGAGGCACCCACGGCCATCCGCACCAGATGCGGCATGACCAGACCGACGAAGCTGATGGCACCGCTGACCGCCACCAGCACGCCCGTCACCAGCGAGACCAGGAGCAGCAGCGCCTTGCGGTGCCGGTCCGGGCCGATCCCGAGGCTCCCTGCGGTCTCGTCGCCGAGCGCGAGCACATCGAGGGTGCGGCTGCTGCGGTGCAGGACGAGCGCGCCCAGCAGGACCGCCGCGGCGACGACGGGCAGCACACCCCACGTCGCGGCGCCGAAGCTGCCCATCGTCCAGTAGAGGACGGTCGACGTGGCCTCGCTGTCCGGGGTCAGGTAGACGATGACGCTCATCACCGCCTGGAAGCCGAGCGCCATCGCGACACCGGTCAGCACGAGCCGCAGCGGCGACAGCACGCCCCGCCGTGCCGCGGCCGCGTACACCAGGACCGACGCGGCCACGGCCCCGAGGAAGGCGCCCGCCGACATCGCGTAGATGCCGAGCGCGGCGAGCGCGCCGCTGACCTTGACGGCGACCGCGCCCACGGACGCCCCCGAGGAGACACCGAGGACGAACGGGTCGGCGAGCGCGTTGCGCACCAGCGCCTGGATGGCCACACCCACGGCGCTGAGACCGGCGCCGACGAGCGCCGCGAGCAGCACACGCGGCGTGCGGATCTGCCAGATGATCTGGTACGTGCTCTCCTCCGCGGCCCCGATCCGCCCGCCGCTCAGCGCGGCCCACAGATAGCGCGCCGTCTCGCCCGGTGTCACCGTCGCCGGGCCGAGCCCGATGGCGACGACGACGGACACGGCGAGCGCCGCGAACAGGGCCGCGCAGAGGAGGAACAGGCCGCCACGGGAATCGAGTCGACGCATCACGCCTCGTCCTGAACGGGGCCCCGCCGCAGCACGAGCCACGCCGCGGCGAGCGCGACGGCGAGCAGCACCCCGAACGCGGCGGCGATCCCCGGATACCCGGCCACCGCGAGCCCCGCCCCGCCGAGGGCGGCACCGGCGAACACACCGAGGCTCTGCCCCGCGGAGTTGAGGCTGAGCGCGGTGCCGCGCAAGGAACCGCAGCGCCGCACCAGCAGGCTGACGGCGCAGGCCGCGACCACCGCGTGCGCGGCGGCGTGCAGCGCCGTGAGCGCCAGGGCGAGCGGCAGCCAGTGCGTGAACCAGAACCCGACGGCGCTGACCAGCGCGACCGCCACACCGAGGGCCAGGAGCCGCTCGGTCGCGACGCGGGAGCGCTCCGCGTTGGTGACCCGCCCGGTGAGCAGGTTGCTGACGAAGAACGAGGCACCGCTCAGCGTCCACACCAGGGAGAACAGCTCGGGGTGCAGGTCGAAACGGTCGTCGTAGTACGCCGCCAAGTAAGCGAGATAGCCCATGAAGACGGAGGTGCGCAGCACCGACACCAGGAGCAGCGGCACCGCGCCGGGGACGGCGGCGAGCAGCCTGAACGAGGCGAAGTAGCCGGGCCGCCGCACCTCGGCGTCCTGCGTGGCCCGCGCCGAACCGTCCGCCCGGCCGCGTACCAGCAGCGCGCCGGCGAGCAGCACGGAGAGGCAGGCGACGGCGACGAGGTCGCCCTGCCAGCCCCACAGCATCGCGGGCAGCGCGATGAGCGGGGCGGCGAGCATGGCCGTCATCGACGTGGTGGCGGAGACGAGCGTGGCGGCCCGCCCCGCGGCCCTGCCGTCGCCGAACCGGTCGGCGGCGGCAGCGGCGAGCGCCGGGTTGAGGACGGCGGTGGCGGCCCCTGTCAGCAGACAGAAGGTGGCCACCAGCAGGAAGTCCCCGCTCGCACCGAGGGCCGCGGCGACACCGAGCAGACCCAGCCCCGCGGCCGCCGCCCGGGCCCTCGGCACCCGGTCGATCAGCGGGGCCAGGGCCATGCCCACGGCGAGCGCGGCGACCCCGCCGAGCCCGCGAAGCCCGCCCACGGTGGCGACGTCCCGGCCGGTCCCGTCGGCGATGGGCACCAGGTACGTACTGAAGACGGTGAAGGGCAGCAGGCCGACCGCGGAGGCGAGCAGCAGCGGCCACAGCGCCCGCGTCATGGCCAGATCGCCGGGAACCGGGTCGTTCGGTGAATCGTCGTGCGTGGAAGGTGAGTTGGTGGTGTCGGCGCTCACGTGGCGGCCCCGGCGCGGTACCGGTACATCGGGGTCTCGTCGGCACTGAACTGCGAGAAGGTGAACGGCTCCGCGTTCAGCGCGGTGACACCGGAGCCGAGGAACGCGCGGGCCACGGCGCTGCCGCTCTGCGCGTACATCACCAGCGGGACGCCCTGGTCGCGGCAGTGCCCGAGGATGAGGTCGAAGGTGCCGTTGCTAAGTGTCATGCCGGTGGCGACGACCGCGTCGGCCTTCTCCAGGACCTCGGTCATGTCGTCGGTGACGGGGTCGCCCCACTGTGTGGTCTGCAGGTTGAGGTCGCAGGGCAGGCACTCGCCGCCGCGCTCGCGGATCGCGGCGACCAGCGGATTGACGACGCCGATCAGGGCCACCTTCGCGCCCGGTTCGATGTCGAGGAGGCCGGCGATGGCCGCGTCGCGCGCCTGCGCTCTGAGCTCGGGCGTCCCTGCCGGCAGTACGACAGTCTCGGCTCGCGCCTCACGGTGCGGCGCGGTCAGTGCGAGATACGCGTCGAGCGCGGCGATCCGCACCGGGGCCGACTCGCTCCGCAGGAGGGTGTCGAGGGAGTGGCCGGAGGCCTTCTCGCAGAAGTTCGGGGTCAGTTCGCCGGCCTCGAAGGAGCACGCGCCGAAGGCGGCGCCGGCCCGCAGCAGCAGGTAGTGGTTGTGGTAGGTCACGGGCCCACCGGCGAGGCGGGTCGTGTGGTAGAGCCAGAAGGCGCTGGTGACGTTCGTGCCCTTCGGATCGGGGCCCAGGGCCCCGGCCAGTACGGCATCGGTCAGTTCGGCCACCGTGTGCGGCGCCTGGTGAGACATGTCGGTTCTCTCTTGTGGGTTCCGGTGGGTTCCGGTGGGGTCCGGTGGTTCCGGTGATTCCGGTGGGTGTTCGGAAGGTGTTTCGGCGGCAGAGGTGTCAGGTGGCCGCGGAGCCCGCGTCGCGCGGGTCGGCGGTCGCCGGGACCCGGGGCCAGGACATCGCCGACCACGGCAGGCTCAGCTCGTCGAGCGACCCGATCTCGCGCGGCGCGAGCTCGCTCAGGGGGCGGGCCCGGTGGTGCTGGGCGTAGGCGCTCTCCACATACCGGTGACCGGTGTCGGCCGCGATGAAGACATGGTGTGCGTCCCGGTCGTGCAGGTCACGCTCCCAGCGGGCGGCCAAGTAGGCGGCGCCCGCGGAGAGTCCGGCGAAGATCCCGCTGCTCCGCAGCAGGTCGACGGCGCCGGACAGGGCGGAGTCGAAGTCGATCCAGTGGACGCGGTCGTAGAGCGCGTGCCGGACGTTGCGGAACTCGATGGCGCTGCCGATCCCGGCGATGATCATGTCCGGATCCGAGACGTGCTCCGAGCCGAACGTGACACTGCCGAAGGGCTGCACGCCCACCAGGCGCACCTCGCGCCCGGTCTCCCGCAGATAGGTGGCCAGGGCGCCCGTGGACGCCCCGGATCCGACGCCGCCGGTCAACGCCACGGGACCGGCGGGCAGTTCCTTGTCGAGCTTCGCGGCCACGTCACGGTAGCCGTAGTAGTGGATCTCGTCGTGGTACTGGCGCATCCAGTGGAACGAGGGGTTGGCGTCGAGGATCTCCCCGACGCGGCGCACGCGCAGCTCCTGGTCGAGACGGAGGTTCTGCGAGGGCCGTACCTGTTCGAGGGTCGCGCCCAGGATCTCCAACTGGACGCGCAGCGTGCGGTCCACGGTCGTCGAACCGACGATGTGACACTTCAGCCCGTAGCGGTGACAGGCGAGGGCGAGCGCATGGGCGTAGATGCCGCTGGAGCTGTCGATGAGGGTGTCGCCCGGTGTGATCGTCCCCTGCTCGAGGAGGTGGCGCACCGCGCCGAGCGCCGAATAGATCTTCATCGACTCGAAGCGCAGACACGCGAAGTCCCGCTCCAGCCCGATGAGATGGGGCTCCTTGACCGCTTCAGCTATGTGTTCGTCCACATTGAACCCTTCCCCTGGCTCTGCTTCGACAGGGGAGAGAGAAGCATTAAACGAAAACGATTGTCAATTGCGATAGTGTGTTGTCCGTGAATCCAGGGGAGAGGATCCGTGTGAAGTCGATCGATGAAGCAGGGGAGCGGTCACACGCGGCGGAGCGGTCACCGCTCTCCGTGCTGCCGGGAGCGGTGGGGGCCGGGACCGCGTTCGGGACGTTCGGGGAGCTCTTGCAGGGGCAACTGCCCGAAGCCGACGGCGACTTCCTCGTGACGCTCCCGGTGGCCCGCTGGACCCGGGTCGTCTTCCGCCCGGACCCGCGGCTGGCGGAACCGCAGGTCCGGCCGGCGCACAAGACGAAGGCGTTGCGGCTGGTGCGGATGATCTGCGCGGACGCGGGACGGCCCGCGGGCGGGCAGCTCACCGTCCGCAGTGCGATCCCCGAGGGCAAGGGCCTGGCCAGCTCGTCGGCCGACCTTGTGGCCACGGCGCGGGCGGTGGGCCGGGCGCTCGGTGTGCCGATGCCACCGCGCCGGATCGAGCGCTACCTCGCCCGCATCGAACCCACCGACGGTGTGCTGTACCCCGCGATCGTCGCCTACCACCACCGAACGGTGCGGCTGCGCGCCACGCTGGGGTCGTTGCCGCGGATGGCCGTGGTGGGTGTCGACGAGGGCGGCGTCGTCGACACCGTCGACTTCAACCGTGCCCCGAAACCGTTCACCGCCGCGGACCGGGGCGCGTACGCGGGGCTGCTCGACCGGCTCACCACGGCGGTGCGGCAGGGGGACCTGGACACGGTCGGTGACATCGCGACCCGCAGCGCGCTCCGCAATCAGGCGGTGAGCCCCAAGCGGTGGCTGGAGCCGATGCGCGACATCTGCCGCGACGTGGGCGGCCTCGGCGTCGTGGTCGGCCACAGCGGCACGACGCTGGGCATCCTGCTCGACGCCCGGGACCCGGCCTGCCCGCACCGCACGACGGCGGCGTCCCGTGCCTGCGCGGAACTGGCCGGCGCCGCGACGCTCTACCGGACGCTGAGCTTCTGCCGCGACGGGCGCACCGGACCTCCGGCCACCGTGGCACGCACCAGGTGGCCGGAGCCCAGCGAGTCCGTCACGGCCCTGTCCGGGTAGGCCCGGCCCGGGCAGGGCCTGTCGTTGTGTCCAGGCCCTAGCTCTGGAGCGCGGCCTTCCTGTTCCGCTCCGACAGCCGGGAGCCCGATTCGCGGCGGGCGGCGCGGCGCAGCAGGGGGACCGCGAGGAGGAAGCCGAGGACGGCCCAGGCGGTCAGGACCAGGGCGACCATGGGGAGTTCCCAGGAACCGGCGGGCTCGGCGGCTCGTGCCGCGTCCGGCAGCAGGGCCGAACGCAGGCCCTGCGCCATCCACTTGAGCGGGAACACCGATGCCACCTGTTGCACGGGCACGGGCAGCACGGTGAGCGGGAACACCGCTCCGGAGGTGATCAGCAGGCCCATCACCGGCAGCATGATCAGCGCCAGCGCCTCGCGCGGGTTCGGCAGCACCGCGCCGATGGCCGCGCCGAGCGGCACGACGGCCAGCAGCCCGAGCGTCGTGACCCACGCCAGCGTCAGCCAGCCGGCCGGCCCTTGCGGCACGGGGCCGTCGGCCAGCAGCGCGGCGGACGCCAGGAGCAGCACCAGCATGGCGACCGAAACGGCCACGATCAGCAGGCACTTGGCGACCAGGTACGCCGGAATCCCTCCTGGCGTGGCACGCAGCCGCAGCAGGGCGCCTTCTTCCCGCTCCGTCACGAGGATCTGCGGGAGCGTGACCAGGCCGACCTGGAAGAGGAGGTACGCGGCGAAGCCCGCCACCACCAGGTGAGACATCGGTGTGTCGGTGCCCGGCACGTCGCTGCTGATGTAGGCGGCGACGAGCAGCGCGACGACCACGTTGGTCACGTGGCCGGACAGCTCCTTGCCGTTGCGTGTCAGGTGCCGCAGCTCGATGCCGCCGCGCTGGATCCCGGCACGCCAGCTGTTCGTCATGGACGGATTCCTCATGCGGCCCGTGCCTCCTCGTCCCCGTCCGGCTCCGCGTCGATGTCCGTGCCGTCGGCCGCCAGGTTCACCATGTGCAGATACGTGTCCTCCAGTGTCGGCCGCCGGACCTCCAGGTCGGCGATGGGGCCCGGTGCGTGCCGGTGCAGATCCCAGACGAGTTGGGAGGGGTCCGCCGTGCGCTCCCGGTGTGGTGTGCCGTCGTCGGAGGTCCAGCGGACCTCGGCGCGCGCGGCCGCCCGCCGGGCCAGTTCCGCGGGTGTGCCGCAGGCCCGGATCCGGCCGCCGACCAGCATGGCGATCCGGTCGGCGAGCCGCTCGGCCTCCGCCAGATCGTGGGTGGTGAGCAGGACGGTGACTCCCTCGTCGCGGGCCAGGCGCTCGACCAGAGCGTGGAACTCGTACCGCGCCTCCGGGTCGAAACCGGTCGTCGGCTCGTCGAGGAAGAGGAGTTCGGGGCGGCCGACGATGCCGAGCGCCACGTCGAGGCGCCGGCGCTGGCCGCCGGACAGCCGGGACACCTGCCGGTCGGCCTGCTCGGTGAGGCCGACCAGGGCCAGAAGCTCGGCCGGGTCGCGCGGGTCCGGGTAGTACGTGGCGAAGTGCCGCAGCAGCTCGCCGACCCGCCAGCGTCCGTGGTCGCGCCAGGACTGCAGGACGAGCCCGATGCGGGCGCGCCACGCGTCGTCGCCGTGTTCCGGGTCCGTGCCGAGCACGCTCACGTCTCCCGCGGAACGGCGCCGGAAGCCCTCCAGGACCTCCACCGTGGTCGTCTTCCCCGCGCCGTTGGGGCCGAGCAGCGCGAAGACCTCGCCGCGCCGGATGTCCAGGTCCACGCCGTGCAGCACGTCGATGTCGCCGTACGTCATGGTGATGTCGCGGGCGTGGACGACGGCGCGTCCGGATGTGTGCTCTGTCGTCATCGCCGCGCCCCCGAGGACGTGGTGACCGCCGAACCGGCGCCCTCGACGATCGCCCGGAGCGCCGCGACATGGCCCTCGAAGGCGCCGCGCCCGCGGTCGGTCAGCCGCACCCTGGTGCGCCGGTTGCGGCCGCCGCCCTCCTTGCGGAGCTCCAGGTAGCCCGCCTCCTCAAGGGTGTGCAGCTGCTTGGAGAGCGCGGAGTCACTGAGCGAGAGGCTGTCGCGGACGAAGGAGAACTCCGCCCACTCCGTCGCGGCGAGCAGCGAGACCACCGAAAGGCGGGTGGCGGGATGGATCAGCTCGTCGAAGCCCGCGGGAACGCTCATCGGCCCGCCCCCATGTCCGTCGCCCGCGCCTCGTGAACCCGCGCGGACCTGGCGGCCCAGCGGCTCGCCGGCCCCACGAAGAGCACGAACACCGCCGCCGAGACGGTGGCCTGGATCAGGCTGCCGGTCAGCGGCTCCAGGGAATCGACCAGGCGGCCGGAGACCAGGACCGTCGCGCCGGTCACCACGGCGCCCGCCACGAGCGTGGCGAACATCCGTGAGGTGCAGCGGGTGTGGTGCAGACGCACCCGGCTGCGCCGCTGATGGCGCACGGCGAGTCCGCCCAGCACCACGACGTACGCCGCCATGACCAGGCCCACGCCCCACCCGGGCAGCTCCAGGCCCAGCCCTGCCAGGAACAACCACATGATCACGGCCGTGCCCCAGGGGCTGCCCGAGCCGGCCGCCGCCGACCGCTCCACCTCGTCGTACACCCGCTCCTGCGGCACACGGATGCGCTGCAGATCTCTCCACGCCTGTTCGGCGTCCACCGGTGTGCTCACGTGTCTCGCCCTCCCGTCCACGCTCCACTTTCCCAGGTGGAAAGTTACCTGCGACTTTCCTGGTGGGCAAGTAAACGGCCACTCAGTAAAGAAAAAATTGATGGCAGCACAACCTATTGTTGTCCCGGCAAGGGCTTGTTAGGTTCCGGCCATGGCGAACGATCACTCCGGCCCTCCGGCCGCGGTCGGCGCACGGCTGCGCCGTCGGCGGAAGGCCCTGCACCTCACCTTGAAGGAAGTGGCCGAGCGGACGGGCCTCACCGAGGGGTACCTCTCGCAGGTCGAGCGCGATCAGGCGAACGCGAGCGTGCGCACGCTTCAACGGCTGTGCGAGGTACTGAAACTGACGGTGGGTGACCTGTTCGACCAGGCCGGCAGCGCGGCCGGGCCCGTGCTGCGGTTCCATGACACCCATGGGATGGCGTTCGGCGAGGGTGCCACGAAGATCAAGCTCACCCCCGGGGTCTTCGACCACCTCGAAGTCCTCCTCGGTCACTTCACGGCCGGTGGCTCCACGGGCGTCGAGCCCTATACGCACGGGAGTTCCGAGGAGCTGTTGCTCGTCCTGACCGGCGAGGTGGACGTGTGGGTGCGCGGCCAGCACCACCGGCTCTCCGCCCTCGACTCCATCCACTACCGCAGCAGTGACCCCCACCGCGTCGCCGAGGCCTCGGGCACGGACGAGGCCAGGGTCCTGTGGGCGATGGCGCCTCCCACTTACTGAGCGCCCGAACGCGTACGAAGGAGTCACCCATGAAACCCGCGACCGGCTACCGCAACGGCGAGATATCGCACTGGATGAAGGCGTCCCGTGCCGCAGGTGCCCCGCCTGAGCACGACCGGCAACTGCCCGGGGAGACACAGGACTTCGTCATCGTCGGCGGTGGTCTCACCGGCCTCTGGGCTGCGTACCACGCCGCACTGGAACACCCCGCCGCGATGATCACCGTCCTGGAGGCCGAAGAGGTCGGCTACGGCGCCTCAGGCCGCAACGGCGGCTGGCTGTCCCCGCTCATCCCCGGCAACCGCGCCGTCTACGCGAAGGCCGCACGCAAGAGGGGCCAGGACGGCGCCGCCGCCGTCGCCGCGTTCCAGCGCGCGATGGACGGAGCCGTCGACGACGTCCTCCGCGTCCTCGACGAGGAGGGCATCAAGGCGGACCAGCACCGCGGCGGACACCTGCGCGTCGCCACCACCCCCGCCGCGATGAAGCGCCTCGAACTCACCCACGCCGCCGACCTGGCGAACGGCTACCGCGCCGACGACCTCGAACTCCTCGACGCCGACGCCGTCAAGCGCCGCATCGCCATCGGCCCCGCGCTCGGCGGACTGCACACCCGCACCACGGCACGTGTCGACCCGGCCAAGCTCGTCCACGGCCTCGCCGACGTCGTGCGGGCCAAGGGCGTACGCATCCTGGAGCACACCCGCGCCACCCGCATCGCGCCCGGCGCCGTCACCACCCCGCGCGGCACCGTCCGCGCCACCACGATCCTGACCTGCCTCGAAGCGTATTCGGGGCAGGTCGACAGCGACGTCCCCGCGCTCGGCGCCCGCGAGGTCATCCCGGTCAACTCCTCCATGATCGTGACCAATCGGCTCCCCGATGATGTGTGGGAACGCATCGGCTGGGAGGGGCGGGAGTGCCTGGGCGACGCCGCCCACACCTTCGTCTACGCCCAGCGCACCGAGGACGGCCGCATCGCCATCGGCGGCCGCGGCACGCCCTATGCGTTCAACTCCGGCACGCCCGGCGAGGGCCGCGTGGACGCTCGTACCGTGCGCACCTTGAGTGAGCGCGTCCAACTCTTCTTCCCCGACGTGCGGTTCACCGTCGACCATGCCTGGCGCGGCGCGATCGGCGTCACCCGCGACTGGTGTGCCGGAGTCACCTTCGACCCGGCCACCCGCATCGGTGTCGTCTGCGGCTTCGCCGGACACGGCGTCACGGCCACCCAGCTCGCCGCCCGCACCCTCCTGGACCGCGCCGAAGGACGGGACACCGACCTCACACGGCTGCCGTGGAACGACCACGACTCGGGCCGCTGGGAACCCGAACCGCTGCGCTGGATCGGCGTCCACGCGATGTACCGGCTGTTCGGCGTCGCCGACCGCTGGGAGGAGAAGCGGCACTCCCACAGCACCTCGCTCATCGCCCGCGTCGGTTCGAGATTGGCAGGACTCAGCGAATGACCGGAACGCCCCTCCCAGACACGGCAGTTGACAAAAACGCCCACCAGGAACCGGGCGACACACCCGCCCTGCGGCGCGGCCTGTGGAGCATGGCCTTCACCGAGCTGTGGGAACGCTATTCCTTCTACGGCCTCCAGGGCATCCTCTCCTTCTACCTGCTGTACAAGGTGGCCGACGGCGGCCTCGCCCTCGATCCGGCGGTCGCCTCCGGCATCGTCGGCGCGTACGGCGGCGCCGTGTACCTGTCGCAGATCCTCGGGTCCTGGCTGGGGGACCGGCTCGTCAGCCCGCGGAACATGGTGCTGTACGGCGCCGTGGTCATCACCGCCGGACACGTGGTGCTCGCGTTCGCCCCGGGCCTCACCGGGCTCGCGGGCGGACTGGTGTGCATCGTGCTCGGCACCGGTGCGCTGAAGACGAACATCACGTCGATCGTGGGCTTCGTCCTCGACCAGCACCCCGACGAACGCTACCGCGACGCCGGATTCACGTACTTCTACATGGCCATCAACATCGGTGCGGTGGTCGGCCCGCTCACCACGGGCCTCGCGCAGAACGAGCTCGGCTTCCACTACGGCTTCGGGCTCGCGGCCATCGGGATGGCCGGCGCCCTCGTCCAGTACCTCGTGTCGATGAAGCACCTGCCCGCGCGGGCCCATACCGTCAACAACCCGCTCCCGGCGGGCCGTCGGCCGCTGGCCGCGCTCGTGGCGGTCGGCTTCCTCGCGGTGGTCGGCGGCGCGGTCGGCGCCGGGCTGCTGCGCGCGGAGAACCTGTCCACGGTGGTGACCGTCGCCGCGCTCGTCGCCGCCGCGGTCTACTTCCTGACCATGACCACCTCGAAGGCGGTCAGCCGCGACGAGCGTCGCCGCGTTCTCGGCTACCTCCCGCTCTTCCTTGCCTCCGGGATCTACTTCGGCTTCCTCTTCCAGAAGTTCACGGCGATCTCGATCCTCATCACGGAACGCATCGACCTGCACATCGGCGGCTGGACCTTCCCCGTCGCCTGGATCACCACCGTCAGCCCGCTCGCGGCGGTGCTCATCACGCCGCTCATCGCACGGCTGTGGACCCGGCTCGGGGACCGGCAGCCCGGACCGGTCACCAAGGTCGCCATCGGGCTGACCCAGATCGGCTGCGCCTACCTGTTCCTGCTGGTGCTGTCCGAGGCCACCGGCAACGCGGAGATCCCGCTGCTCCTCATCCTCGTGTTCATGGCGGCGGCCGGCTCCTCGGAGGTCTTCGTCGGGCCCATCGGCCTCTCCCTCGCCACCCGGATCGGACCGGCGACCTTCCGCTCCCAGATGGTCGGCCTCAACTTCCTCACCCTCGCCCTGGGTTCGTCGCTCGCGGGCCTGCTCGGCCAGCTGTTCACGGCGATCGACAACGCCTCGTACTTCACCGTCACAGCCGTGTGCGGCATCGGGATCGGCCTCGCGCTGATCGCCGGCCGCAAGCCGCTGGGACGGCTGCTGAACGCGGGTCTGGCGGGCTGAGCGAAGTGGCGGCTGGTCACACCAACGCGTCGACGAGCATGAACGCCGCCACCGCCAACAGGACGAAGGCGAAGACGCGTTGCAGTGTGTTCCCGGTGACACGGGCGGCGAGTCGCTTGCCGTCCCAGGCGCCGAGGACCGCCGCCCCCGCGAACGGGGCGATGATCTCCCAGCGCAGGTCACCGCTGCCGGTGCGGGCCGCGAGGGCGGCGAGCGAGTTGACGACGATGACCAGCAGGCTGGTGCCGACCGCCTGCCGCATCCTCAGGCCGAGCACACCGACGAGCGCCGGTACGGCCAGGAAGCCGCCGCCCACCCCGAGGAACCCGGTCACCGCCCCGAGCCCGGCCCCGGCGCCCGCCGCCCGCACCGGCCGGACACCACCCGCCGTGCCCCCGGTGGCGGGCCGGAGCATCCGCAGCGCCGCGAGCGCCGCGACGACGGAGAACGCGAGGGTGAGCGCGGCCTCGGGGACATGCGCCGAGGCGAGACCGGTCGCGTAGGCGGGTACGATCCCGGCCGCCGCGAAGAGGGCTCCGGTGCGCCAGGCGACGTTCCCGTCGCGGGCGTGCGCGTACAGGGCGGTCGCGGAGGTGGCCGTGACGATGATCAGGCTCGCGGTGGTGGCGGCGGCCGGTGAGAAGTCGAGCAGATAGAGCAGGGCGGGCACGGCCAGCACACTCCCGCCGCCACCCAGCGCGCCCAGCGCCACGCCGATGACGGCGCCCGCGGCGAGCGCGAGTACGAGCGTGCTCACGCGATCGTGACACCGTTCCCGCGCGCGTCGACGACGGGGTGTCCGGCGGCGGCCCAGGCGCTCATGCCGCCCTCGACGTCCACCGCGTCGGCGCCGCGCCGGGCGAGCAGGCCCACCGCCCGCTGGGAACGGTGACCGCTGCGACATATCACCACCAGTGGCAGGCCCTGCGCGGCCGGGGGCAGTGGGGTGCCGGCGGCCAGCGCGGTGAGCGGGGCGTGCACCGCGCCGGGTGCGTGCCCGGCCTGCCACTCGGCGTCCTCGCGCACGTCGAGCAGGACGGCCTCGGGCCGAGTCCCGGCTGTACGTGTGCGTGCTTCCTCGACGGACAGGCGCTGCCTGCCCTTGCGGGAACGGAACATGGTGCTGTGGGTCCTTCCTGTCGCGCCGGTCAGCCGGTGACGACGGGCAGGCCCGCTGCCGCCGCCTGGTCGAAGCCGTCGTCGACGGCCACGACCAGGCGGCCGTTGGCGTCGAGGAAGGAAGCGGCGATGGCCGCGCGCATGCCACCCGCGCAGTGCACCCACACGGCCCGCTCGGGGACCTCCGCTACGCGGCTGTGCACCTCGTGGATCGGGATGTGCACGGAGCCCTCGATCCAGCCGCCCGCACGCTCGCTGTCCCGGCGGACGTCGAGGACGGTGAGCGCGGAGCGGTCCTGCTCGGCGAGGTCGGCGAAGGTCGCACGGGGGAAGGCGGCCGGGCGCTCGCCCGCGCGCAGCCAGTCGGCGACCTCGCCGGTGGCCGCGGCGGCGGGCCGGTCGATGCCGACGCGCACCAACTCGCGCTGTGCATCAGCCAGTTGCTCGGCCGACTCGGCGAGCAGGGTGACGGGCTTGCCCCACGGGATCATCCAGGCGAGGTACGTGGCGAGGCCGCCGTCGGCGGCGAAGTTCAGCGAGCCCGCCACGTGCCCCTCCGCGAAGGCGATGCGGCCCCGCAGGTCGACGACCCACTCACCGGCCGCGAGCCGCGAGGCGATCTGCTCCGGGTCGGCCGGCTCGGGCGGGGTGAGGTCGACGGGGGCCGGGCCCTCGGCGTTGGCCGGGCTCATGTGCGCGTAGTAGGCGGGCACGTCGTCGAGGTCGGCCAGGAGCTGGGCGACGAAGGTGTCGACGTCGGTGGTCAGCGCCGCGTTGGCCGTCCGCTCGTGACCGACGGTCGTGGTGTCGCCGTCGGCCTGGGCCGAGGAGCAGAAGCTGCCGAAGCCATGTGTGGGCAGCACCGCCGTAGCGTCGGGCAGCGCGTCGGCCAGGCGCTGCGCGGAGGCGTGCTGGGCCCGCGCCAGTTCCTCGGTGAGCCGGGGATCGACCAGGTCGGGCCGGCCGACGGTGCCGATCAGCAGCGAGCCGCCGGTGAACGCGGCGACCGGGGTGCCCGCGTCACCGAGGACGTACGAGGTGTGGTGCGGGGTGTGGCCGGGGGTGGCCACGGCGGACAGGGTCAGGCCGGTGTCGATGTCGACGGTGTCACCGTCCGTGACGGGAATCCGGGCGAAGGTGACGCGCGCGCCGGCCGGGACCAGGTACGCGGCGCCGGTCGTGCGCGCCAGCTCCAGGCCGCCGGTCACGTAGTCGTTGTGCAGGTGTGTCTCCACGACGTGGGAGATGCGCACGCCGCGGCGGGCGGCCGCCGCGATGACCTGGTCGATGTCCCGGGGCGGGTCGACCGCGACGGCTGTGGTGGCGCCGCCGGCCAGGTAGCTGCGGTTGCCGAGGCCCGGAAGCTCGATGGTGTCGATGAAGAACACGGCGTACTGCTCCTTCCGTACGAAGAGACCGGAGGGTTACCCCCGGGGGTATGTAATCCACCGTACAGGATTACCCCGGGGGGTATGTGTGAGTGTGTGCGGAGCCACTCCGTGTCGAGGGGATGGGGAGACGTGAGGGCGGGGCGTCCCCGGCTACTCCATCGCGTTGACCAGGGGCTCACCGCTCGCCCACCGGCGTACCTGCTCCACGATCAGGCGCTCGGCGCGCGGCCGGAACGTCGCCGAGCCGCCGCCCACGTGCGGGGTGATGAGCACGCCGGGCAGGGTGCGCAGCGGATGGTCGGCGGGCAGGGGCTCCGGGGATGTGACATCAAGGGCCGCGCGGAGCCGTCCGGTGCGGGCCTCGGCGAGGAGTGCGTCGGGGTCGAGAGTGCGGCCGCGGCCGATGTTGACCACGAGCGCGTCGTCCGGGAGCGCGGCGAGTTCGGCCGCGCCGAACAGGCCCACCGTGGACGGGTTCTCGGGCAGCACGAGCACCGCGATGTCGACCTGCGGCAGCAGCTCCGGCAGGTCCGTGACCGCGTGGACACCACTGTCCGGCCGGGCGCGGCGGGCCACACGCACAACGGTGGCCTCGCATGCCAGCAGCCGCTGCTCGAGCGCCTCGCCGATGGACCCGTAGCCCACGATCGCCACCCGCGAGTCCGCGAGGGAGCGCGTGAAGTGCGGCTCCCAGCGACCCCCGTCCTGATCGCGCACCCAGCGCGGCAGGTCGCGCTGCGCGGCGAGGGTCAGGGCGAGGGCGTGCTCGGCGGCGCTCGCGTCGTGCAGCCCGCGACCGTTGTGCAGCGCCACCCCCTCGGGCAGCATCGGCCGCAGCTTCTCCACGCCCGCGCTCAACGACTGCACGGCGCGCAGCCCCGGGAGGTCGGGAAGCAGCTTCGTGGCCTCGGGCGTCGCGTACGGCATCACCCAGAAACCGATCCGGGCGAGCTGCTCGGTGTCGAGGTCGACCGGAGACACCCCGTCCCACACATGGACGCGGTCACCGTCCGGCCAGGGGCCGTGCACGCGGTCGAGTCCGGGCCAGGGCACCAGCACGTCCGGCGCCTCGGGAAGCGGGTCGATGTGGGGGGACATGCGGGCGGAGTCATGGTTGGGCACAGCTGCACCTTTCCTGGCGGCATTGTCCGAAGCGCGGCAAATCGCGGCTGCGGCAAGGCTGTTGACCTGGAGACGTCCCGACCCTAACGTCTTTCCGTCCCACAGAACACTTTCCACCCCACGGAAAAGTGGCTCGGAAAACCCCACGGAAAACCCCCACGGAAACAGGAGGTGTGACGGATGACAGCGACGTCGTCCCGCGCCGCACGCGGCAGTGGATTCTGGTCGTCGACGCGGACCAGGCACATGATCCCGATCGCGTTCGTCACGTACTCGCTGGCGTATCTGGACCGGTCGAACTACTCGATCGGCTCGGCCGGCGGCATGGCCGAGGACCTCAACATGTCCAGCAGTATGGACGCGCTGGTCGCCGCCTCCTTCTTCCTGGGCTACTTCTTCTTCCAGATTCCCGGCACCATCTACGCCGAGCGCCGCAGTGCCCGCCGCCTCGTCGCGTACTCGACCATCGCCTGGGGGCTGCTCGCCGCCGTCCAGGGGCTGCTGCACAGCCCGGCCATGCTGGTCGCCGTCCGCTTCCTGCTAGGCGTGGTCGAGGGCGCGGTCATGCCTTCGATGGTGATGCTGCTCGGCCGCTGGTTCACGCAGCGCGAGCGCGGGCGCGCCAACACCTTTCTGATCCTGGGCAATCCGGTCACCGTGATGTGGCTCTCCGCCGTCTCCGGGCTGATCATCGAGGCCACCAGCTGGCGCGAGATGTTCATCATCGAGGGCCTGCCGGCCGTGCTGTGGGGACTGCTCTGCCTCAAGATGATCAAGGATCATCCCGCGGAGGCGAAGTGGCTGCCCGCGAACGAACGGGCCGAGCTGGACGCGGAGTTGGCCAAGGAGCCGACCGTCGCCGTCGCCCGCACCGCCGAATACCGCAAGGTGCTCTCCTCGCGCCCCGTGCTCATCCTGGCCGCCCAGTACTTCTGCTGGTCGATCGGCGTGTACGGGTTCGTGTTCTGGCTGCCCTCGATCATCAAGGAGGCCTCGGGCCAGGGCATCGGCGCCACAGGGCTGCTCTCCGCGGTCCCGTACGTCTTCGCCTCGATCGCGATGCTCGTCAACTCCCAGCTCTCCGACCGCAGCGGAAAGCGCCGCTTGGCGATCTGGCCCTGGCTGGTGGTCGCCGCCGTCACGCTGTACGGCTCCTACCTCGCGCACTCCTCGTTCGCGATGTCCTTCGTGCTCCTGATCGTCGCCGGCCTGTGCCTGTACGCGCCCTACGGGCCGTACTTCGCGCTCGTCGCCGACCAGGCACCCAAGAACGTCTCCGGCGCGGCCGTCGCCCTCGTCAACTCCTTCGGCGCGCTCGGCTCGTTCGTCGGCACGTACCTCGTCGGCTGGATCCGCGGCAGCTCCATGGGTGACATGGGCGCCTTCGCCGTCATGGCGATCGGCACACTCGTCTCGGCCGCGCTGATGGCCTTCGTACGGCGGCCCAAGGCGCTCGACCAAGCGGCTGCCAAGGTCGGCGAGACGCACGCCGCGTAAGCTTCGGCAGCGACCTGGCAACCGGCTCGGCGACGAAACCACAGGTGGGGGAGGGCGTGAACAATGGCCGATGACATGCTCGGCCGCGGGCTCAGGCTGCTGACCACGCTCTCCCGGCACCCCGACGGGCTCGGCGTCAGCGCCGCCGCGCGGGCCGCGGAGCTGCCGGTGAGCAGCGCCCACCGGCTCCTCGCCCGGATGACCGAGGAGGGCTTCGTCGTCCACGATCCCAGCGCGCGCACCTATGCGCTCGGGCTGCGCGCCCTGGAACTGGCGCACGGCTTCCATCGCACACCGGCCGGGTTCAACCATCTCCTGGGCCCCATGCGGCAGTTGGCCGAGCGCACGGGCCTGGTCGTCATCGCGGGCATCCTCGACGGCGACCAGGTCCTCCTCGTCCGCTCCGTGCAGGGCAGCCAGCACCTGCAACTGCGCAGCGACGAGGGCACCCGCAACCCCTGGCACGCCACCTCGATGGGCAAGGCCCTCGTCGCGGCCCGCCCAGAGGCCGACCGGGAGCGGCTGCTTGCGGGCCCGCTGCCGCGCAGCGCGCCCAACACACTCAGCGACCCGGACGAGCTGCGGGCCGAACTGGACCGCGTCCGGGGGCTCGGCTGGGCGGACGCCGAGGAGGAGAACGAGCGGGGGGTCCGCTCCATCGCCGTGTGCGTCCCCGCCACCGACCCGGACGGCGGGCCGCCCCAGCTCGCCCTCTCCCTCGGCGCCGCCGTCGTCCTCACGGGCCGCGAGGAACTCCACGCCATGGTGCCGCTGCTCCAGACGGCGGCGCGGGAGGCGGCGGCGTACGGCAGGTGACCGTACGCGCGTGTCAGCCCTGGCGGCGCAGCTCCTTCAGCTGGGCCGACTGGGCGCGCAGCTTGCCGAACAGCCAGCCCTGGACGAGCCCGACGGCGAGACCGGCGGCGACCGGGCCGTACTTGGCCAGGAGCGGCCCCGCGACGAGCGACAGGCCGTCGAGTTCGGCCGGGGCGGGCGCGGGTGCGGTGGCCGAGGCCTTGGGCTGTGTGGCCGCCGCGACGGGGGCCGCGCCTGTCGCAGGCCCCGGATCCAGCAACAGGTTCCCGAGGTTCTGCGCGAACTGCTGAAGGATCCGGTCCGAGACCGTCGCGATCGCGCCCTTGCCGAACTGGGCCAGCTTCCCGCGGATCAGCAGATCGGTGCTGAGTTCGAGCCGCGCGCCCGCAGGGTCCTCGCCGATGTCCAGGACGACCTCGGCCTCCGCGTCGCCGTTGCCGTGGGTGTCGGCGCCGCTGGCGTGCACGCGCAGGCGGCGCTTCTCGGCGTCGACCTCCAGGAACCGCACGGTCCCCGCGTACGCCGCGCTGATCGGGCCCACCTTGACCTTGACGGCGCCGCGCCAGGCGTCGCCGTCCCTGCCCTCAATGGCCGCGCCCGGCATGCAGGACGCCACCTTCTCCACGTCGCTGACGAGCGCGAACACCGCGTCCGGAGCGGCGCCTACGACGACGGTGTTGGTCAGCTGCATGCTGTCTCCTCGTTCGCGGTGCAGGTCTTGGCGCAGCCGGCGCGGCGGGCCGTGGCGCAGGAGTCGATGGCCTCGACGATGGTCTGGTAGCCGGTGCAGCGGCACAGGTTGGCGGCCACGACCTCCCGGATCTCGTCCTTGGTCGCGTCCGGACGCTCGGCGAGGAACCCGTCCGCGAGCATCAGGAATCCGGGTGTGCAGAAGCCGCACTGCAGGCCGTGGTGCTCGGTGAACGACCGTTGCAGATCGCTGAGTTCGCCGCTCGCCGGGTCCGCGAGGGACTCGACGGTTCGGATCCGGGCGCCCTCGGCCTGCGCGGCGAACATCAGGCAGGCGCGTGCGGGCCGCTCGTCGACCAGGATCGTGCAGGCGCCGCAGATGCCGTGCTCGCAGCCGACGTGGGTGCCGGTCAGGCGCAGATCGTGGCGGAGCACGTCGACGAGGGTGCGGCGCGGCTCGGTGATCACCTCGTGCTCCTCGCCGTTGACGTTCAGCGTGAGCAGCAGCAGGTTGTCCGGCGTGGTGGTCATGAGGAGGGCTCCAAGTTCGAGGGCTCCAGGTTCAGGGCGCGGTGCACGGTCTCCGGCGTCACGGGGGTGTGATCCAGTTCCACGCCGGTGGGGCGCAGCGCGTCGTTGACGGCGTTGAGGACCGCGGCGGGCGCGCCGATGGTGCCGCCCTCGCCGGCACCCTTGGCACCGGTCTCGTTGAACGTGCACGGCGTTTCGAGGTGGTGGATGAGAACGTCGGGGATCTCGTGGGCGGTCGGCACCTTGTAGTCCATGAAGCTGGTCGCCGAGGGCTCGCCCTGCGCGTCGTACGTCACCTGCTCGAAGAGCGCGCCCGCGATGCCCTGGGCGATGCCGCCCCGGCACTGCCCCTCCACGACCTGCGGGTTGATGGCGACGCCGCAGTCCTCCACGCACACGTACCGCAGGATCTCGACCTGCCCGGTGCCCTGGTGGAGTTCGACGACGACGGCGTGGGTGGCGTTGGAGAAGGTGCCGTCGTTGAACACGTCGAAAGTGGCGGTGGCGCTCAGCCCCGGCTCGATGTCACGGGGGAGGAGGTGGGCGCGCAGGTACGCGATGTCGGCGAGTTCCTCGTACGTGAGCACGCTGCCGTCCGCGCGCCGCACACCGCCGCGCGTCAGTGCCACCTCGCCCGGGTCGGTGTCCCAGAGCGCCGCCGCGATCCGCCGCAGCTTCTCGCCGAGCTTGGCCGCGGCGAGCCGCACCGCGCTGCCGCCGATGGTGACGGAGCGGCTGGCGAACGTGCCGTAGCCGTACGTGATGCGGTCGGTGTCGCCCTGATGCAGCTTCACCTTGCCGAGTTCCAGGCCGAGTTCGTCCGCCGCGATCTGCGCGAGCGTCGTCTCGTGGCTCTGTCCGTGGCTCATCGTGCCGCTGGTGACGGTGATGGCTCCGCTGGTGTCCATCCGGACCTCGGAGATGTCGAAGCCGGGGACGACCTGCATCTTGCGCTGGGCGAAGGCCGTGGACCCGTATCCGGTGCGCTCGCTGAAGCAGGAGTACCCGATGCCGAGGAACCGGCCCTCGGCCGCGGCGGCGGCCTGCTTCTCGTACCAGCCCTCGTCCTTGACGAGCCGCTCGCACAGGTTCAGCGACTCCAGGTAGGACCCTGGGTCGTACGTGATGTTGTTGACGCCCGTGTACGGGAACTCGGTGATGACATTGCGGCGGCGCAGCTCGACCGCGTCCAGGCCCAACTCCCGTGCCGCTCGCTCGAAGAGACGCTCCATCACCATCACGTACTGGGGACGGCTCACTCCCCGGTACGGGGCGGTGGGCGCCTTGTTGGTGGTGACCGCCCGGCCGCGCACCCGGTAGGCGGGCACCTTGTACACGCCGGGCATCTCCGCCGACGCCATCAGTGGCTCGATGCCGGCGGTGAACGGGTAGCAGGAGTACGCGCCCATGTCGCACACCACGTCCGCGTCGAGCCCCAGGATGTGTCCGTCCGCGTCGAAGGCGGCCCGTACCTCGTAGTGCTGCTCGCGGGCGAGGAACGACGCGGACAGCGCGTCCTTGCGGTCCTCGATCCACTTGACGGGGCGGCGCAGCCGCAGCGCGGCGGCAGCGGCGGCGATCTCCTCGCGGCCCACGACGCACTTCTGGCCGAAGCCGCCGCCCATGTCGGGCACCACGACCCGCACCGCCCGCTCGTCCAGGCGCAGGCAGCGGGAGGCCACCGTCCGGACCTGGTGCGGGACCTGGGTGCAGGTGTTGAGGACGAGCTGCTCCTCCCGGTCGTCCCAGTGGGCGACCGCGCCCCGCGTCTCCAGCGGGAGGGCGTTCTGCCGGCCGGTCCGTGACTCGACCCGCACGACGCAGTCCGCGGTGTCGAAGACCTCGTCGATACCGTCCGTGGCGAACAGCGACACATCGACGAGGGTGTTGCGCGCGGCCTCCTCGTGGACGAGCGGGGCACCGGGGGCCAGGGCCTCGTCCTCGCAGGTCACGGGCGGCAGCGTCGTGTAACGCACCTTGGCGGCCTCCAGGCCGTCCTCGGCGGCGTACGCGTCCCGTGCCACCACGATGGCGACGGGCTCGCCGACGTAGCGCACCCGGTCGCGGGCGAGCACCGGCATGGCGGTGGGCACGAACTCCGAACGGGGGCGGCCGAGTTCGGCGGTGATGTCCGTGAGGTCGAGGTCCTCGGCGGTGAACGCCGCGACCACCCCGGGCACCTCGCGTACCGCCGTCAGGTCGACGGCGGCGATCTCGCCGTGCGCGACCGTGCTGCGCACGAACTGGGCGTGCAGCATGCCGGGCAGCGCGATGTCGTCGACGAACCGGCCGCGCCCGGACAGCAGCCGCGGGTCCTCGCGGCGTGCCACCGACCGGCCGGTCAACTGCCCCTTGGTGTCTGCCGAGTGTGTCATCGTCTCATCCGGGTGTGTCATCGGCTCATCGCCTCCTCACAGGCACGCAGGACCAGCGTGCGGACGAGCTGCTTGCGGTAGTGCGTGCTGCCCGAGGCGTCCGACGGTGGCTCGACGGCCGCGGCCGCCGCCTCCGCGCAGTCGGCGACGGTGCCTCCGTCCGCGAGCACCGCCTCGGCCTCCGGGACCCGGACCACCGAGGCCGCGACCCCGCCGAGCGCCACCCGGCCGCCGCGCACCGAACCACCCTCCACATCCAGGTCGACGGCCGCCGCGACCAGCGCGAAGTCGCCCTGGCGCTCGGCGAACTCGGTGAGCGCGGCGTGCGGCGCCGGGTGCGGGAAGACGACCTCGACCAGCAGCTCGTCGGGGTCGAGCACGCTGGTGTAGTAGCCGAGGAAGAAGTCCCCGGCCGCGATGCGGCGCTCACCGCGCGGGCCGCGGGCCACGAACTCCGCCCGCAGTACGAGGGCGAGAAGACACCACTCGGCGGTGGCGTCGGCGTGCGCGATGCTGCCGCCGATGGTGCCGCGCGTACGGATGGGCAGGTGCCCGATCCACCGCATGGACTCGCGCAGCACCGCGAACTCCCGGCCGAGCACACCTTCCGGATCGCTCTCCACCGTGTGATGGGTGGTGAGCGCCCCGATGCGCAGGGCGCCCGAGGTGTCCCGGCGCATCCCGTCGAGTTCGCGCAGACCGGCGATGTCGACCAGGTGGCCGGGCCGTGCGAGCCGGAAGTTCATCATGGCGACCAGGCTCTGGCCGCCGGCGATGACCTTCGCGTCGTCGCCGAGCTCGGCCAGGAGCCGGGTGGCGCCGTCGACGTCACGAGCCCTGTGGTAGCCGAAGGCCGCTGGTTTCATGGTTCTCCTGGTCTTTCCGGTCTGCCTGGTTGTCCTGTCGCGCGGACGGCCCGCTGCCGCCGTCCTGGTCCGTGTCGTCCAGTTCCCGGCCCTTCGTCTCCGGCGCCGCCACGGCCATCCAGCCGACGGCGAGCAGCACGGCCGCGCCGAGCACCGCGAACGTCAGCGGCAGGCCCAGCAGGGGCCACAGCACCGAGCCGAAGAACAGCGGGGCGAATCCGGTGAGCGCCCGGCTGACGGAGGAGGCCCAGCCGAATCCGCTGGCCCGCAGTTCCGTCGGGTACAGCTCGGAGACGTACGCGTACAGGGCGGGGATGGCGAGCTGGGCGAGGAAGCCGAACACACCGATGGTCACGACCGAGCCGGTCGGCATGTCCCGCACGATCGCGAAGACCACGAGGGCGAGCGAGGCGACCGGGGCCGAGACACCGATCAGCCACTTGCGGCCGACCAGATCCACGAGGGCCGTCGAGACGAGCACACCGACGATGCCCACGCCGCTCATCAACGTCGTGCTCATGAACGCCGCGGTGTCACCCTGCCCCTCCTCCTTGAGGATGGACGGCATCCAGCTCAGCGCCGCGTAGTACACGAGCATGATGGTCGCGAACAGCAGCCAGGCCGTCGAGGTGATGCGCGGGCTGAACGTCCAGATGTTGCGCAGCTGTTGAGCGGCGGCGGCCACCCCGCGCGGGCCCTCGTCCGGCACCGCCTCAGGGATGACGTACGGCTCGACGGGCGCGCCCGTACGGGCCACCAGGTCGTCGATGACGGCCCGCGCCTCGGCCTCGCGGCCCTTCTTGGTGAGGTAGATGGGTGACTCGGGGATGCCGCGGCGCGCCCAGAACAGCAGCAGCGCGGGCAGCACCATCGTGGCGAGCATCCAGCGCCAGTTGCCGTCGAGGGTGAGCATGGCCGTGGACACGAGCCCGCACAGGGTCACCCCCACCGGCCACCAGGCGTCGAGCGCGGTGAGGATCCGGCCCCGGTACTTGCGCGGCGAGAACTCGCCCACCAGCGCGTAGTCGACCGGGATGCAGCCACCGAGCCCCACTCCCGCGAGGAAGCGAAGCACCAGGAAGACCCAGTACGTCGGCGAGAGCGCGCCGAGCACCGAGAACAGGGCGAAGATCAGCAGGGTGACACTGAACGCCTTCTTGCGGCCGATCCGGTCGGCGACCGCGCCCCAGGCGATGGCACCGACGGCCATGCCCACCAGGTTGGCGGTGGCGACGAGCCCTCGGGCGCCGAGGGAGAGATCGAAGTGCTGGCCCACGAGCGGCATGAGGAAGCCGTTCAGGGCGATGTCGTACGCGTCGAAGAGGTAGCCGAGACCTCCGATGATGAAGATCTTTCCCTGGACGTTCCATCTCCAGGGGAGATCCTGAACGATCTGATCGCCTGTTCTCACGTGCGCTCCACAGGGTCGTGTCGGGGACGAACCGCGACGGGAGGTGTGCGGGCGGTGCGGGGCGGTGCGGTGGGGATCGTCAGTGCGCGAACGGTTCGGGGCCGGTTCGGCACTGTCCGGGAATGAAGGTAATCCGAGCACGTACGATTGCCCTTGGCAAGGGGTCGCGCACGGAGTTAACGCGGTGGTTTCACGCGGCGGCAGGACCGGCCAGCAGGCTGCCCGCGTTCGGCGCCAGCGGCGGCAGGCCCAGCTCGGACAGGATCCGGAAGGCCGTGGCGGTGGCCGCCGACAGGACCGGGAGCCCCAGCTCGTCCTCGACCGGCTGGATCGCCGGCAGGGACGGCATCTGCACGCACGCGGACAGCACCAGCGCCTCCGCGTCGCCGAGCTTCAGGCGCTTGTAGTGTTCGCGCAGGTCCTGCGGGTCGAGCCGGGCGACGGCCAGGTTGTCCGGCACCTCCAGGCTCAGCGCGTCCACGACCTCGACGCCCGCGTCCTCGATGTAGTCGGCGACCTTGCGGGTCAGCGGCTTCATGTAGGGCGTGACGATGGCGACCTTCTTCGCGCCGAGCGCGGCGATCCCGTCGAGCAGCGCACCGGCGCTGGAGACCACGGGGACCAGCGCCTCCTGGCCGCGCAGCACATCCTTGATCTCGTCCTCGGCGGTGCAGTGGTGTCCTGGCCCCTGCGCCATGATGGCGACGAGGCAGGCCGTGGCCACGACGTCGGGCCGGGCGTCCGCCAGCTCCGAGGCGGCGCGCTCCGTCTGCGCGTTCATCGCCCGCAGCTCCTCGGGGGTGACGTGCTTCATGCGCATCCGGCTGCTGTGGAAGACGAAGCGGTCCTCGGGGGAGACGGCCTCGCGCGCCCGCATCAGGCGGGGGAGTTCGGTCTCCATCGTGAGGTTCGAGCTGGGGACGATCATCCCTATGTGGTGGTCCGGCACGGTTTGCTCCAAGTTTTGAGGCATGCCTGAGGAAGGCGGGGCCTACGGGTGTTCTTCGGGCGGTGCGGTCGCGGAGGTGTCAGTGCTCCTGGCCGAGCCGCTCCCAGTGGTCGGCGAGGACCGCGAGGTGTCGCAGGACGTCGGCGCGCTGCTCGGCCGGGATCGGCCGCAGCAGCTCCTCGTCGAGCTTGCGGGCCCGCAGGTTCGCGTCGTGCACGGTGGCGCGGCCCTCGTCGGTGAGGTTGAGGAGCTTGCGCCGCGCGTCGGCGGGGGAGGGCGTGCGGGACAGCAGGCCCCGGTTCTCCAGGCGGCGGGCGACGTCGGCCATCGTCGAGGTGTCGAGCGCGACCAGATCGGCGATGGAGCGCTGGTCGCAGCCGGGGTTCTCGCCGGTGATCTGCAGGACGGCGAACTGCGGCCCGGTCAGCGTCGCGTCGACGTCGTGCAGCCAGGCCGCGAGGTACGCCTGGTGCAGCCGGCGGGCCAGGAAGCCCGGGGCGTGGCTGAGTTCGTCGGGCGTGGCGACGTCGTCGGCCCGGTCGGGGGTGGAGGGCGAGGTCATGGCACCGCTGTCGTGTGGAGGGATCGAAGGGGCGTCCGGCTCCGGTGCGAGGGTCTGCCGCAGCGCGGTGCGCAGCAGGTCCAGGGCCGGTGCCGGGTTGTCCCAGAAGACCATATGTCCCGCCGCCGGGATGCGAACCATGCGCGCCGCCGGGTTCGCGGCGGCGGCCTCCGCGGCGCCCTCGGCGGTGACGACCGGGCTGTTCGCCCCGTACAACAGCGTCGTGGGAGCCGGTACCCGCGGCCACCAGTCGAAGAAGTCCTCGCTCTCGAAGCCCTGGTGGGCGCGTTCGATGGCCTCCAGGCCGCAGCTGGCGAGCCAGCGGGCCCGCAGCTCCAGCTCGCGGCGCGGCCAGGTCGGCCAGAAGCCGCCGACCTCGTCGGCGTCCGTGCCGCGCCGTGCCTGCATCAGCTGGCGCGTGAAGGCGGCGAGCGTCGTCGGGTACGGGCCCCGGCCGGGGCCGCTCATCGGCGGGTCCACCAACAGCGTTCCACCGAGCGGGACCTGGCTCCGTACCGCGGTGGCGGCGGCGATCCGGGCGCCCATGGAGTGGCCGAACAGCACGGGGTCCGCCAGCTCCAGCTGCTGGATCACGGCCTCCGTGTCGGCGGCGAGGGCGTCGAGGCAGTGGTCGTCGGCGTCGTCGCTGAGGCCGCGGCCGCGGATGTCGAGGACCAACGGCCGTGCCAGGTCGGTGAGTTCGCGGGCGACGAAGTCCATGGTGACCGCCGGGCTGGTGATGCCGGGCAGGATCAGCAGCGGCACGCCGTCGCCGCCGTAGTCCAGGACGTGCAGCCGTACGTCCCCGCTGCGGACCCAGCGGCTGACGGCCGGGATGTCGGCGAGGTCCGCGAGGCCGGGCTGCGTCAGGAAACGCTCCCGCCGTCGAGCGTCGCGGTCGGGTGCGGCATCCTGCGCGGCTCCGGAAGACGCGTCCATGATCTCAAACTCCCTTCGTCGTCAGGTACTTCACCATGTCCTCGTGGCCCACGACATCCCCGTACTTGGCCTGGATGTCGAAGAGCGCCGCATCGTGCGGCCCCGCGGCCCGGTCGCCGCACGCCTCGGCGGGCACGAGCACCGGCCAGCCGTACTGCACCGCGTCCACCGCGGTGGCCCGCACGCAGCCGCTCGTCGTGGCGCCGCAGACGACTGCCGTGTCGCAGCCGAGTCCGGTGAGCAGGGAGGCCAGCGCCGTGCCGAAGAACGCGGAGGCGCCCTTCTTCACGATGAACTGGTCCCCCTCCTCGTACGGCAGCCGGGGATCGAGGGCGACGGCCTCGCCGCCCTCGCGCAGGGCCCGCATGCCGGGCGCCTTGGCGAGCCAGGTGACCGAGTCGCCGTCGGCCTCGGCGGGTGTGTAGGCGATGACCGTCCACACCACGGGTACGCCGCCGGCGCGGGCCGCGCGCACCAGCTCCGCCGTGGCCTCGACGGGGGCGGTGAGATCGCTGCCGGTGGCGAAGCCCGGCTCGGTGAAGCCGCGTGTCAGGTCGACCACGATCAGGGCGGGACGGGTGCCGCGGGCGACGGCGGCGCCGAATCCGGCGCGCTCGTAGACGCGGTCGGTGGCGGGGTCGTACGGGGTGGGCACGGGGCCTCCAAGGCGCGGTAGCCGGCCGGGGGTTCGGCTCAGTGGTGGTGGCGGTAGGCGAAGGACTCGTCGTCGGAGGTGTCCAGCGGGGTGCCGCGCCACAGCCAGTCGTAGGAGACATCGGACTCGCCGTCGTAGCGCTCGCCGAGCTTGGCGTCGCGGGCCTGCTGCTCGGGGCCGTCGGGGAAGCGGTAGAAGACCTGGTTGCGCAGCGAGGCCTGCTGCACCATCCCGGCGTGCCGGGCGCGGCGGTTGACGTAGCGCTGCAACGCCCCGGCGATGCCCTCGCGGGTCACCGCGCCCAGCTCCTCGGCGAGCACGGCCCCGTCCTCCATGGCCTGCGAGGCACCCTGCGCCTGGTACGGCAGCATCGCGTGGCACGCGTCGCCGAGGAGGGCCACCCGGCCGTCGACCCAATTCGGGTCGCGGCGGCGGTGGTAGAGGGGGAAGCAGGTGATGTCGCCCTTGGCCTTGGCGAGCATGGCCGGGGCGCGGTCGTCCCACTCCGCGTAGGCGTCGACGAGCATCTCGGTGGTGCCTGAGAAGGTCGTCCTCTCGCCGTACTCGTCCTTCCACGGGACGCAGCCGACGATGTTGAGCCACTCGCCGCCGCGGATCAGGTAGTGCACGAGATGGCGTCCGGGGCCGTACCAGATGGTGCTCTGGTAGCGGTCGAAGAGGAAGCGGGTCGCCGGGTCGGCCTGCAGCAGTTCGCCGGGGATCAGGGTGCGGAAGGCCATGTCGCCGGAGAAGACCAGGGTGTCGTCGGCGCCGATGAGGTCGCGGACGCGGGAGTGGATACCGTCGGCGCCCACCAGGACGTCGGCCTCGTGCCGGGCGCCGTCGTCGGTGACCGCGACGGGACGGTCCGGGGACGTACGGTCGAGTTCGACGACGCGGGCGCCGGTGACGATCTCGACGGCGGGGCCCGGGCCCATCGGGTCGGTGCACGCGTCGAGGATGGTGCGGTGCAGATCGGCGCGGTGGTAGTGCCAGTACGGGGCGTTGAACTCCTCCTGGACGCGGCGGCCCAGCGGGGTGAGTCCGATGATGCTGCCGTCCTGCCAGCGGCGGCGCACCTGGTCCTGCGGCTCGGTGCGGATGGCCTCCAGCTGCTTGCGCAGGCCGAGGCGCATCAGGACCCGGCTGGCGTTCGGCGCGGTCTGGATGCCGGCGCCCACCTCGCCGAGCTCGGGGGCCTGTTCGAGGACGGTGACGCGCAGTCCCTTGTGGCGCAGGGCCAGGGCGGCGGTGAGGCCGCCGAGACCGCCGCCGACGACGGTGACTTCGTAGGACTGGCTGAGAGGCAAGACTCCTCCAGGGATGCGGCGTTGGGGGATCGGGGGCGGATCTCAGCCTTCGACGAGGCGGCCGTCGGTGACGACGTCCGTGCCGTCGAGGCTGACCGTGCAGCCGCGCATCGCGATGTCGAGGTGGGCGTAGGAGTCGCGCTGGAGGTGCGGGTGCGGGCCCGTGGACCACAGGAAGTTGCCGGCGAAGGCGCGGGCGTCCATGCCCATCAGCTCGTCCTTGCCGTACATCGCGGTGGCGAACCAGTCCGCGGACTTCATCAGGCCCCAGCCCATGTGCGAGAGGCTGCGCGCCCACTTGTCGTGCGAGTCCTCGAAGAAGGTGTTCAGGAGCTTGGCCTCGGCGCCGCCGGTGACCTCCTGGATGTGGCCGCCCGAGACATGGAGCGTGACGGGGCGCTGCACGTACTCCTTGAACGGCAGCAGGATGTCGCCCTCGGCGAGCACGATCCGCCCGTCCGAGATCTCCGGCCAGCACAGCACCATCGTGCTCGGCCAGTGGTCCCAGCGGCCCGGGTCGTCGGCGAAGCCGGTCTGGAACTCGGGGTGGGAGTCGGCCAGTTGGACCGTCAGGTCGGTGCCGGCCTCGGAGGTCACACGCATGACGGACGAGGTGCGGACCCGGTCGACACCCTCCTGGACGCGCACCTTGTCCTGCTCGGTCGGCAGGTTGCGGATGAGGACGTCGGGGGCGTCGCAGACGAAGATGATGCGGGTGCCGGTCTTGAGGATGTCCTGTTGCAGCGGGGCGTGGATGAAGCCCTCGCGGGTCAGGTCCACGACCAGGTCGGCGGCCTTCAACAGCTCCTGCGCGGCGGTGTCGTTGAGGACGGAGACGAGGCCGGGGCCCGCGCCGGTGTGGGTGCTGGGCAGCGGGGCCGGGCTGCCGCCGGGGACCGTGGCGGACACGACGTGGGCGCCGAGGCTCTTGGCGGCGCCGAACGCGGCGGCGACGTAGTCACCACGGCTGCCGGGCTCGGAGAGCACGACGACGTGCTCTCCCTCGCGGACCTTGCACAGCTGCAGTTCACGGGTGAAGGCGTCGAGGACGTCGACGGACGAGAAGTCGAACATCGGGTGTTCCTCCGGGATGCGAGCGCGGACGTACGGGGCACGTGCGGGTGGTGCGGAGGGTGCGAAGGCATGCGGGATCGCCGCGGCGGGACGCCGTACGAGGCGCCGCCCGGGGTTCTCCCGAACCCGCCTGCCGAGATAATCCGAGCACGTACGATCTGGGAAATCAAGGGGTCGGGTGCGGGGGAGGGGGGCCGGGAGGCTCCGAGGGTGCCACGAGCCACTTGTGGCAACCCCACAATGTCTCGCGCGGGAATCGGTCGACTCCTCGCCTGATAGAGCCACTGATCGTTGACATCATCGCCGGGAGAGCGGATCGACAGCTATGTAGCATCTGAACAATGCGAGGAGGCTCAGGTGACTGGGAACGGTCATGTGCAGGTGACGGGCATCGGCGCGATGACGCCGCTGGGAGCCGACGCCCCGGCGTCGTGGGCGGGGCTCCTCGACGGCAAGTCGGGGGTCCGGCTCCTGGAGGAGGAGTGGGCCGAGGGGCTGCCCGTGCACGTCGCGGCCGGGCTCACGGTGGACCCGGCCTCCCTGCTTCCGCGCCCCGAGGCGAGGAAGCTGGACCGCGGTGAGCAGATGGCGCTCCTCAGCGCGCGCGAGGCATGGCAGGACGCCGGCGCCCCGCAGGTCGAGCCGGAGCGCCTCGCGGTCGTGATCGGCACCGGCACCGGTGGTGTGCTCACCACGCTGGGGCAGGACGACATCTTCGAACGCTCGGGAGCCCGCCGGCTGTCACCGTTCGCGGTGCCCATGCTGATGCCGAACGGTCCCGCGGCCTGGGTGAGCATGGACCTGGGCGCCAAGGGCGGCGCAAGGACCCCGGTCAGCGCGTGCGCTTCCGGCGCCGAGGCGCTCGCCATGGGGCAGGACCTGATCCGTGCCGGGCGGGCGGACGTGGTGGTCGCCGGTGGTGTGGAGGCGTGCCTGCACCCCTTCACCCTCGCGGCGTTCGCCCAGATGAAGGCCCTGTCGACGCGGTCCGACGACCCGGAGGCGGTGTCCCGCCCCTTCGACACCGAGCGGTCCGGGTTCGTCATGGGCGAGGGCGCCGGGATGATGGTGCTCGAACGCCCCGAGTTCGCGAAGGCCCGCGGCGCACGCACCCACGGCACACTGGCCGGCAGCGCCGTGACGTCGAGCGCCGACCACATCACGGCCTCCGACGCGGACGGCCAGTCCTTCGCCATGAACCTGGCGCTGCGCGACGCCGATGTGACCCCGGCGGACATCGGCGTCGTGCACGCCCACGCCACCTCCACGGAGTCCGGTGACGTGGCCGAGGCCGAGGCGATCGGCCGCGTGATCGGCAGGCACGCCGCGGTCACGGCGACCAAGTCGATGACCGGTCACATGCTGGGCGCGTCCGGGACGGTGGGCGCCATGGCCGCCCTCCTCGCCCTGCGGGACGGCGCCGTGCCCGCCACGCGCAACCTCGACACACTCGACCCGCGCGTGGACCTGGACGTGGTCCGCGGCGAGCGACGCCCGGGGCAGTGGCCGGCGGCGCTGGCCAACTCGTTCGGCTTCGGCGGACACAACGTGAGCCTGGTGTTCACGAGCTGAGTGGCCCTGCGTGGCGTTTGCGCGGCGCACGTGATCGGGATCGCGGAGTCCAGCGGCGCCCTTCGTACGTCGGCGATTCCTCACCGGCAAGGGCGCTCGCGGGCGATGATTCTCGTTCCGTGCAGGGGTCATTCCTTGGCACACCGTGTGCCGGGTGCCGGGCACGCGCCCCGCCAGTGACAGGAGACCTTCCCCCATGGCCGACAGAACCGATGCGCTCTGGCCCCTGATCCATCAGGAGCGCTCCGCGCTCGCCGCCGATCTCGACGGTCTGACGAGTGCGCGGTGGGACACGCCCTCGCTGTGCGCCGGGCTCAGCGTCCGTGAGGTGCTGGCGCATCTCACGGCGGGCGCGAGCCTCAACGCGGTGCGGTGGCTGGCGGGGGTGATCCGCTGCCGGTTCGACTTCGACAAGCAGGTGGCCGTGCGGCTGGCCGAGCAGTTGGGCGCGAGCCCCGCCGAGACCCTGGAGCGGTTCCGCCGCACCGTGTCGAGCACGACGAAGCCTCCCCTGCCCGTCGTCGCGATGCTGGGGGAGACGATCGTGCACGGGGAGGACATCCGGCGCCCGTTGGGGATCCGCCGCGAGTACCCGGTCGCGACCCTCACGCGCGTGGCCGAGTACTACCAGGGGTCGGACCAGGTGGTGGTGGCGAAGGGGCGGATCGGCGGGCTGCGCCTCGTCGCCGACGACGGGCCCTTCGAGAGCGGTTCCGGCGCGCTGGTGACGGGCGGCACCGTGGCCCTGGTGATGGCGATGACGGGCCGCGCGACCTACTGCGACGACCTGAAGGGCGAAGGCGTCGAGGTGTTGCGCGGGCGCTGCGGGAGCGCGTGAGGTCAGGGACGGGCCGGACACGCCTCGACGGCGTGCCGCACCCGTCCCCGACCCGGCGCTACGCCAACTCCGGCTGCGCCTCCGCCGAACCCGTCTTCGACGGGCGTGGCGGAGGCGGCGGCGTGGCCTGCGGGCCCCACAGCCGCGCCGTCCGTACGTAGAGGAGCACCACGGAACCCGTCAGCAGGATGAGCAGCGGACCGAAGGCCCACGGGTGTGCGGCCATGTGGCTCGGCAGGTAGCGGTAGGACACCAGCAGCATCGTGAGGACGGCCGTCCCGTAGCTCACCATCAGCGTGGCGTGCCGGTCCCAGCCGCGGGCGAAGGCGCGCATCGCGGCCTCGATGGACAGCGCGAAGACCGTGCCGGCGAGCAGGTCCACGCCGTAGTGGTAGCCGAAGCCCAGCGTCGCGGTGAGCGTGCCGACCAGCCAGAAGGTGCCCGCCCACCGCATGGCACGGGAACCCTCCCGGGTGTGGATGAAGAGCGTGATGGCCCACGCGGTGTGCAGGCTCGGCATGCAGTTGCGCGGGGTGATCTCGTCGAACGGGAAGGGCTGCGGGGCGCCGATCGCCGGGAACGTGTCCGGCCAGATGTTCGTCACCGCCCAGTGGCCGCCGTCGGGGCCGAAGGCGTAGAGCGGGCCGACGACCGGGAAGATCATGTAGATGGCCGGGCCGAGGAGGCCGATGGCCAGGAAGGTGCGCACCAGGTGGTGGGCCGGGAAGCGGCGCTCCGCCGCCACGTGGCGCAGCTGGTAGAGGCCGACGAGGGCGGCTGCCAGGGGCAGTTGGCCGTAGACGAGGTGCAGGAAACCGCTGCTGACCGGAGAAGTGGCCTCGACGAGCCGGCCGACCAGCCACGACGGGTTGGCGAGCGCGTGATCGGCCATGGCCACGTACTGGTCGAGGACCGTCGGGCGGGTCTTGGACGTGATGAGCAGCCAGGTGTCGCCCGTCTTGTGGCCGAACACCAGCAGCAGGCCGAGCCCCGAGCCCTTGAGCAGGACGGATCTCTCCCGGCCCGTGCGGCGTACGAGGGCGAAGACCGCGACGCCCAGGGTCACCCACAACGCGCCGTTGCCGAAGTTCAGGTCGGCGCCGACGATCAGCCGCACCAGCAGGAAAACGATGTCGACGGCGATCGCCACGCACGCAGCGATCAATCGCTGCCGCCAGGTGAGCACCACCATCGTGAGCGCCAGGCCGGCGTAGAGCAGCGGCCCCGAGTGCGGCGCGAAGATCACCTCCTGGGCCTCTACGGTGATCGGCCCGGGGTGCCCGTAGCGGCGCGCCACGAACTCCAGGGCGATGTGGAAGCCGAGCGTCGCCAGTCCGGCCGCGATCCACAAGAGGGTGCGCGGCTGTCGCCAAACGGGCGGCCGGGGCTCGGCGCCGCGCTGGTGCGGCACGGGTATGGGAGGTGGTGTGGTCTTCAATTGTCCGACTTGGTGGCTGGGCTCGGGCTGCGGGCAACTGCGACGATCTGGATGATCGTCGCAGTTCGAACATGCTAACGGTGGGTGGCCCCGGGAGGTAGAGGAACGTCCCGGGCTACTCCGCGGGCAGCACCTTCGCCAAGGACCGCAGCACCGGCTCCCGTCGGACGTCGATGTGCGCGTAGGTGAGCGCCTCGGCGAGCCGGGGACGGCCGTCGCCGATCGCCCGGCAGATCTGCTCGTGCTCGGCGCGGTGCTGTTCGGCGCCGCGCTCGGTGGCCGTGATCCGGAACAGCCAGTGCATCAGCCCGAGCGAACGCTGGAACGAGGACTGGAGCAGCCGGTTGCCCGTCATCGTGATCAGCTCGGCGTGGAAGGCCGTGTTCGCGGCCGCGATCCCGGCCTGGTCGGCGCTCCGGGTCGCCGCGTCGGCCTCGGCCATCACGGTCCGCAGGCTGGCGTGGCCGCCCCCTGCGGCGACGATCTCCGCCGACCGGCGCGCCGCGAACACCTCCAGACTCAGGCGCAGGTCGAATAGTTCCTCGACGTCCCGCAGGGTCAGCCGGCGCACGCGCGCGCCCCGGCGCGGCTCCAGCTCGACGAGCCCCTCGGCCGCGAGCCGCATCAGCGCCTCGCGGACCGGGACCCGCGAGACACCGAGCGCCTCCGCCAACTCGCGCTCCCGCAGCCGCGAGTCGGGCGGGTGCGCGCCGGAGTGGATGCCGGCCCGGATCAGCTCCTCGGTGCGCTCCACCTGCGAGGCGGTTCCAGTCCCGGTGCCGATCCCGGTTCCTGCGCGCTCTGCCGTGAGTGTCACGCGGGGGACCCGGTCCCGGGTGCGGCGGAGCCGGTGGCGCGGAACGCGGGGAACGTCGGCGGGAAGAGCGTGCCGGTGTCACGGCGCTCGGTGTCGCGCTCGCTGTAGGCCGCCCGCATCTTCTCGAACAACGCCTGTGCGTCGCGCGCCAGTCGCGGCAGGTCCGTGCCGGGCAGCACGCCGTCGACCAGGACCGGGTTGCCCGCGACGACCGAGTTGGTGGCCTGCCGCGCCGTGCCGTTGAGCAGGAACGTACGGACCGGGTCGTCCATGACCCCGTCGCGGATGTCGTCGAGGGAGAAGGCCACCAGGTCGGCCTGCGCGCCGACGGCGATCCGGCCCAGGTCGGCGCGGCCCAGGGCGCGGGCCCCGCCCAGGGTGGCCGCCTCCACGTAGTGCTCGGCGGGCGCGGCGTCCGAGCGGCCCTCGGCGATCTTCGCCAGGTGGACGCCGACGTCCATGCCCCGGATCAGGTCCGGCGGGAAGGAGTCGGTGCCCAGGCACAGGTTGACGCCGGCCTCGCGGTAGGCGCGGAACGAGTGCAGCATCTCGCTGTAGCGCAGCGACGTCTGCGGGCAGTGGATCACCGAGATGCCACTTGCGGCGAGCAGCGCCAGGTCGCCGCGGTCCTCGCCGTGGACGGACGGGTGCCGGTCGAGCAGCACCGTGTGCGGGATGAGCAGGTTGGGGCTCAACAGGCCGTGCTTGTCCAGGAGTTCGAGCGGCGTCAGGCCGTCGTGCCGACGCTGGATGATCTCGCGCTCGGCGAGGCCCTGGAGCGCGTGCAGCCGGATCAGGGTGCCTCGCTCGCGCCCGATGCGGGCCGTCTCGCCGAGCAGTTCCTCGGTGAGTGTCTCGATGCGGCAGGGGAGCAGGACCCCGGTGAGCAGCGGGTCGTTCAGCTCGTCGAGATGGTCGAGGAAGCGGACGGCGTCGCGCAGTCCTGTGCGGCCCTCCTCCTCGTCGAAGGCGACGTCGCGGGTGCCGTCGGGCAGCACGATGTTGACCCCGGAGCGGTAGGCCGGGCCCAGGTAGCCGCGCAGGCCGATGCGGCGTGCGGTGGCCGCCATGTCGACCAGCTCGTCGAAGGGCTCCGCCCAGCGGCTGTGCACCTCCGAGGCGATCGGCATGAAGGTGGTGATGCCGTGCAGGGCGAGCTGGGCGAGCGCGTACTCGCGGATGGTGGCCCGCTCTTGCGGCGTGAACACGTCGTGGCGGCGGTGGGTGAAGTAGTCCAGGGACCACTGCAGACCCTTGCCCCGCTCGGGCCCGGCCCAGGAGTCGAGGACGAGGTGGTCCACGTCGGTGAGCGCGTCGAGGTCGATGAGGCCCGGCATCACCAGGGACTCGCCCAGGTCGCGCTCCTCGTCGACCTCGCCCTCGTAGCGCGGCCCGACGTAGATCACGGTGTCGTCCTGCCACACCACCTCGCCGTCCCGCAGCAGCGCGTGGCCGCCGTCCTGGTGGGCGAGGACGTGTCGGGCGCGCCAGCGGGTGCGCATAAGTGCCTCCTGTGGTGGGGGTGTTGTGGACGGGGTGATCGTACGAGCTGGTATACCGGCTTGGGAAGAGGTGCCCGTGGCGATGTCCGTCGGATGACAACGGGCCGCACATGTGCAGCGATATGTCCGGTGGAGCGGCTTAGTTGAGGCGGTCGGTATACCAAAATGCGTTTACCTCTACCGCTTCCCGATGGAGCTGGTATACCGTCCCGCCAACCTTCCCCCTTGCGCCGAATGGATCACGCGACGTGACGGATTCCCCAGTGCTGCCCGCTCGGCCGCCCTCCGACGCCGATGGCGATGCCCTGCCCAACTCGCCCTCCGCAGCGCCGACTTCGGGCCCGCCCGTGGTCGCCGCCCGCTCCCTCCTCGGCACCGCCTGGCTGCGCATCCGCCGCAGCAAGGTCGCCCTCGCCGCGCTCGCCGTGGTGGTGCTCATGATCCTGTTCGCGGTGCTCGCCCCCGTGCTCACCGCGATCGAGGGCCAGGACGCGTACACCACGAGCACCAGCCCGGACGTCCTCGACGACTACGGCACCCCGGGCCTGCCGCTGCCCTACTACCGCTACCCCTCCGGCGACCACTGGCTCGGGCTCGAACCGGGCCTCGGCCGCGACATCTTCGCGCGCATGGCGCACGGCGCCCAGGTCTCCCTGGTCATCGCGCTCCTCGCGACCCTCGTCTCCGTCGTCCTCGGCACGGTGCTCGGCGCCGCCGCCGGCTACTTCGGCGGCAAGGTCGACATGGTGATCAGCCGGATCATGGACCTGTTCCTGGCCTTCCCGCACCTGCTGCTCGTGCTCTCCCTGACACCGATCCTGCAGTCCCGGCTCGGTGACACCGCGCTGGGGAACGGGAGCCTGCTGCCGATCGCCTCGCTGGTGATCATCCTCGGCTTCTTCGGCTGGGCCTATCTCGCCCGCGTCGTGCGCGGACAGGTGCTGTCCATCAGGGAGCAGGAGTTCGTCGAGGCCGCCCGCGCCTACGGCGCCTCGCACCGCTCGATCATCCTCAAGCAGATCGTGCCCAACGTGATGGGTGTCGTCCTCGTCTACGCCACGATGATGATCCCCACCAACATCACGGCCGAGGCCGCGCTCTCGTTCCTCGGCGTCGGCGTCAAGGACCCCACCCCGTCCTGGGGGCAGATGCTCAACGCCGCCCAGCAGGGCAACTGGTACCTCACCGACCCGTGGTTCCTCGCCGTACCGGCCGGCGCCCTCGTGATCACCGTCCTCGCCTTCAACCTGCTCGGCGACGCCGTCCGTGACGCCCTCGACCCCAAGTCCTCCCGTGGCTGACCGCGCACCGGAACAACAGGAGCAGCAGTGAATCGACGCACCACGGCGGCGCTCGCCCTGACGGTGACCGCCGGGCTGGCCCTCACCGCCTGCGGCGGCCCCAAGCCCGCGCCGGGATCCGGCTCGCGCGCCCCCGCCGACGCCTTCGACCCGGTCAAGGTCGGTGACGGTGACACCACCAAGGGCGGCAACGTCAACGTCCTGATGTCCACCGACTTCCAGACCCTCGACCCCGGCAACAGCAACTACGTCCAGACCGCCAACGTGGGCCAGCTGTACTACCGCACGCTCACCATGGCCAAGGAGGAGGCCGGCAAGCCGCCGAAGGTGGTCCCCGACCTCGCCACCGACCTCGGCAAGGTCTCCAAGGACGGACTGACCTGGACGTACACCCTGAAGAAGGGCCTGAAGTTCGAGGACGGAAAGCCCATCACGGCCAAGGACGTGAAGTACGGCGTCGAGCGCACCTATGCCCGCGACGTCTACACCCAGGCCCCGCAGGAACTGAACGCCGCCCTCTCCGACGACGGCTACAAGGGCCCCTACGTGAAGGGCGCGGCCCGCGACTTCAAGGGCATCGAGACACCCGACGACCGCACCGTCGTCTTCAAGCTCAAGCAGCCCTTCGCCGAGTTCCCCGCCCTGGTCTCCCGCTCCAACACAGCGCCCGTGCCGCGCGCCAAGGACACCAGGCTCGACTACACCAACCACCCGGTGTCCACGGGCCCGTACAAGATCGAGTCGTACCAGCGCGGGCGCGCCATGAAGCTCGTCCGCAACAAGCACTGGGACCCGGCCACCGACCCGAACCGCAGCGCCCTGCCGGACACCTTCACCTTCAGCCTGTCCACCGCGCAGTCCACCATCAGCCAGCAACTCCTCGCGGACTCCGACCCCACCGCCATCACCCTCGACAGCGCGGGCGGGCTCCAGGCGTCGGACGCGGCCAAGCTCGACCAGCCGAGCGTCGCCCGGCGCACCGCCTCAGGGATGATCGGCTGCACGGACGTCCTCAACTTCAACACCGAGACCATCAAGGACCCGGTCGTCCGCAAGGCCCTCGCGCTCGCCGTCGACCGCAAGGCCATCCACCTCCAGTACGGCGGCGCCCGCTTCGGCAAGCTCACGCAGTCGTACATCAACCCCCAGCAGCGCGGCTACGTCGAGCAGCACACCGACCTCGACCCGGCGGGCCAGCCCAAGCTGGACGAGGCGAAGAAGCTGCTCGAGGGACGCTCGTACCCGAAGAAGCTCGTCTACGGCTACGCGGACGCGACGCCCCGCTACAAGAACATGGGCACCTCGCTCCAGGAGAACCTCCGCCCGCTCGGCATCGACCTCGAACTGCGCCCCATCCCCGCGGCGAACTACTTCACCACCCTCGCCGGCAAGGCGATGCCCGACCTCGCCCGCAGCGGCTGGTGCGGCGGCGCCGACAGCGGCTCGGTGCGCACCACCATCGACCCCAACCTGGGCCCGAGCGTCGACGGCAAGACCTTCGGCTTCTCCAACATCCCCCGCTTCCACGACCCGGAGATCTCCAAGGCCATGTACGCGCTGCGCGGTGAGAACGGCACGAGCGAGGAGCTGGGCCGCAAGTGGTCGAAGCTGTTCGACCGCGCCATGCAGGACTATCCGATGGTGCCGCTGATCAGGAACGTCACCCGCAGCGTCGTCGGCTCCGACGTCAGGGGCGCGCAGGTCGGCTACTTCTTCGGCGCCATCGACCTGTCGACGGTCTCCGTCGCCTCCGGCCCGGGAAAGGGGTGACCTGACATGCTCGTCTTTCTGACGCGGCGCCTGATCGCCACCGTCGTCCTGCTCGCCGTCATCAGCTTCGTCACCTTCACGCTCTTCCAGTTCGGACCCGCCGACCCGGCGGCCGCCGCCTGCGGCCAGGAGTGCACCCCCGAACGCGTCGCCGAGGCACGCGTCGCCCTCGGCATGGACAAGCCGTTCCTCACCCAGTACGTGAACTACATGTCGGGCCTGTTCCACGGCCGGACGATCGGCGCGCCCGGCGCCCAGACGATCTGCGAGTGGCCCTGCCTCGGCAAGTCCTTCCAGACGAACGAGAACGTCGCCGCCGTCCTGGAGCGCGCCCTGCCGTACACGGTGTCGGTCGCCGTCGGCGCCATCGTGCTGTGGACCGTCGCCGGTGTCACCCTCGGCACGCTCGCCGCGCTGCGCAAGAACAAGCTCACCGACAAGCTGATCGTCGGCGCCGCGTCCATCGGTGTCTCGCTGCCGATCCCGGTCACCGGACTGCTCCTGCTGCTCGTCTTCGTCTCGACCTTCGACGTGCTGCCGTTCACCACGAACGCCATCACCTCGCCCTTCGGTCCGGCCGGGTTCGACGGCTGGTTCCTCAACTACCTGCTGCCGTGGGTCGCGCTGGCGGTGCTGTTCAGCGCCCAGTACATCCGTGTCACCCGCAGCTCCATGCTGGAGACCTTCGGCGAGGACTTCATGCGCACCGCCCGCTCCAAGGGCCTGTCCAAGCCCGCCATGGTCGTACGGCACGGCGCCCGCGCCGGACTGACCCCCGTCGTCACCATGCTGGGCCTCGACATCGGGCTGCTGCTCGGCGGCGCCGTCCTCACCGAGCAGATCTTCTCCGTGCCCGGCATCGGCTTCACCGCCGTGCGCGCCGCCCAGGCCGGCGATCTGCCCGTGACCATGGCGATCACGCTGCTCGCCGCCTTCTTCATCATCATCGCCAATGTCGTCGTCGACGCCGTCTACGCCGTCATCGACCCGCGAGTGAGGGCCGCCTGATGACCGATTCTTCGAAGGAATCGCTGTTGCGGATCAGGGATCTGCACGTCGCGTTCCCCACCGACGACGGGCTCGTGCACGCCGTCAACGGCATGGACCTCAGCCTCGCGAGGGGCGAGACCGTCGGCCTCGTCGGCGAGTCCGGCTCCGGCAAGACGGTCACGAGCCAGGCCCTGATGGGCCTGCTCAAGGAGACCCGCGCCCAGGTCACCGGCGAGATCCTGCTCGACGGCACCGACCTCAACACCCTCACCGAGGACCGGATGCGGGCCTGGCGCGGCAAGAAGATCGCCATGATCTTCCAGGACCCGCTCTCCGCCATGCACCCCTTCCACGCGGTCGGCGACCAGATCGCCGAGGCCTACCGGGTCCACAACAAGGTGTCCAAGCGGGCCGCGCTCGCCGTCGCCGTCGACATGCTGGGCCGCGTCGGCATCCCCGACCCGAAGCGGCGCTCCCGCGCGTACCCGCACGAGTTCTCCGGCGGCATGCGCCAGCGCGCGATGATCGCCATGGCCCTCGTCTGCGAGCCCGAACTCCTCATCGCCGACGAACCCACCACCGCCCTCGACGTCACCGTCCAGGCGCAGATCCTCGACCTGCTCGGCGAACTCCAGCAGGAGACCGGGACCGCCATCGTCATGGTCACCCACGACCTCGGTGTCGTCGCCGAGGTCTGCCACCATGTCGCCGTGATGTACGGCGGGCAGTGCGTGGAACGGGGGAGTGTGCGCGAACTGTTCCGCGATCCGCGCCACCCGTACACGCAGGGCCTGCTCGCCTCCATGCCGACACTCGGCGACGACGGCGAACGGCTGCGGCCCATCCCCGGGTTCCCGCCCTCGCTCACCGCGCTGCCCGCAGGGTGTCTCTTCGCCGACCGCTGCCCGCAGACCCACCTCGTCCCCGACGACCTGTGCCGCAGCGAGCGCCCGGTGTTCCTCGCGAACACCGGTGCCGACCACCCCTCCCGGTGCCACCAGGAGAACCTCGCCACCGCCGAGGAGGCCGCGCGATGACATCAACTCCCTTGCTGGAGGCCGAAGGGCTGACCAAGCACTTCCCTGGACGCGGCGGATTCCTCGGCCGGGGCGGCGCGCCCGTCAAGGCCGTCGACGGGGTGAGCTTCTCCGTCGGGGCCGGGCAGACACTCGGCCTGGTCGGCGAGTCGGGCTGCGGAAAGTCCACCACCGGGCGGCTGCTGATGCGCCTGCTCGACCCGACGGCCGGAACCATCCGGCTCGACGGACAGGACCTCGGCTCGATGAACCGGGCCGAGGCGCAGGAGTACCGCCGCCAGGTCCAGATGGTGTTCCAGAACCCGTCCTCCTCGCTCAACCCCCGCCAGTCCGTCGGCAGCGCCATCGCCGCGCCGCTGCACGCCCAGGGCATCGACCCGGCAGGCGGCGTCAAGGCACGGGTGCGCGAGCTGATGGACCGTGTCGGCCTGCGCCCCGACCACTACAACCGGTTCCCGCACGAGTTCTCCGGTGGCCAGAAGCAGCGTGTAGGCATCGCCCGCGCCCTAGCCCTCGAACCCCGCCTCATCATCTGCGACGAACCGGTCTCGGCCCTCGACGTCTCGGTCCAGGCGCAGGTGGTCAACCTCCTTCAGGACATCCAGGCCGACACCGGTGTGTCGTACGTCTTCATCGCCCACGACCTGTCCGTCGTACGGCACTTCGCGGAGCGGGTCGCCGTGATGTACCTGGGCCGGATCATGGAGAGCGGGCCGACAGCGGAGGTCTTCGACGATCCGCGCCACCCCTACACCCGCGCCCTGCTCTCCGCCGTCCCGCAGCCGGACCCGGACGCCGACCGCGGTCGCAGGATCCGTCTCACGGGCGACCTCCCCACGCCCGCCGATCCGCCCTCCGGATGCGTGTTCCGTACGCGGTGCCCGCTGCGGCCGACCCTCGACGAGGCCGAACAGGCGCGGTGCGCGGGCGAGGTGCCACCCACGGCGGACACCGAGGGCCCCGCGTGCCACTTCGCGGACAGGACCCTCGCGGCGGCGCACTGACCGAGCCACCCACCCACACCCCCATCATTGACACCACCGAACAGAAAGAAGTCGCACCACATGCTCATCCGTGACGTCCGCCCCTGGGGCGGCGAGCGCAGTGACGTACAGCTCGACGGCGCCCGCATCGCCGCGATCCGCCCGCACGACCCGCAGTCCGAGCCCGTCGGGAACACCGTCGAGGGCCGCGGCCGGCTCCTCTTCCCCTCCTTCAGCGATGTGCACGTCCACCTGGACTCCACCCGCATCGGCCTGCCGTTCCGCCCGCACACCGGAGGCCCCGGCGTGTGGACGATGATGATGAACGACCGCGAGAACTGGCGCGACGCCGAGGTCCCGCTGAACGAGCGGGTGGCCGGCACCCTGGAGCGCATGATCGCGCGCGGCACGACCCGAGTGCGTACGTACGCGCAGGTCGATGTCGACTGCAAGCTGGAGAAGTTCGAGGCCGTGGTCGCGGCCAAGGAGAAGTACGGGCACCTCGCCGACGTCCAGATCATGACGTTCCCGCAGGCCGGCATCCTGCGCGAGCCCGGGACCGAGGAATACCTGGAGGCGTCGCTCAAGGCAGGCGCGGACGTCATGGGCGGCATCGACCCGTGCACCCTGGACCGGGATCCCAAGGGGCACCTCGACGTCGTCTTCGGGCTCGCCGAGAAGTACCAGGTCGAGGTCGACATCCACCTCCACGAGCCGGGCGAGCTGGGCGTGTTCTCGACCGACCTGATCCTGGAGCGGGTCCGCGCCCTCGGCATGCAGGGCAAGGTGACGATGTCGCACGCCTACGAGCTCGGCTCCGTCAACGAGTCCACCAGCCGCCGCCTCATCGAGGAGTTCGCGGAACTGGACATCGCCATGGCGACCGTCGCCCCCGCCGCCAAGAACCAGCTCTCCCTCGTCCAGCTCACCGAGGCGGGCGTCCGCGTCGGCCTCGGTGAGGACGGGCAGCGCGACTACTGGAGCCCGTACGGCAACTGCGATCTGCTCGACCGCACCTGGCAGCTGGCCTTCACCAACAACTTCCGCCGCGACGACCACATCGAGATGTCCCTCGCCGTGGCCACCATGGGCGGCGCCTCCATCATGAGCCACGAGGTGCCGCGCCTGACCGGTGTCACCGACCGGCCGGGCCTCGCGGTGGGCGACCGTGCGGACCTGGTCCTGGTCGACGGCGAGACACCGAGCAGCGCGGTGATGGACCGGGGCCGCGACCGTACGGTCCTGCACGACGGCCGTGTCGTGGCCGAGGGATTGGAGCTGGTCGCCGGGGTGTGACCGGTGGTGGTGCGTGCGCGGGGCCCGGTCGCAGTGTGCGGCCGGGCCCCGCGCGTGGTTCGGGAGGGATCAGGGGGCGGGGAGGGGCTGTCTGCCATAGCGGAGTCCCTCCATCCGGATGGCCCAAGTTCCGGCGTCGGAACCCGGTCTGGGCGTCGAGTGTGTGGCACAGCACGTCCGGTCGGGCGCAATTCGCGTGCCCGTTGTCAGTGGCTGCCACTATTCTCTTCACATGATCCCCACACCCGAGCATGGTCCCGCCCGGTCCGCCGAAGAACTCAATGAGCGGATCCGCGACCTGATGCTGCGCTCCGGTGGCCGGTTGAGTGCGGAGCAGCGTCGGGAGTACGAGGTGCTGGTCGCGGAGTGGGCGGCCGCCGAGCGTGGCGGGATTGTGAAGGCCGCGTAGGCGGCGCCCCGGCTCCGCTAGCCGTGAGCCCGGGGGAGGCGGACGACCGCGGTCCCGCCCTCCAGGTTCACCGTCGTCCTGTGGGGCGGCGCCCCGTCGTCCTCGTTGTCCGGCATGACCAGCGCGGACTGGCGCTCCTTGGGTTCGTGCTGTTTGCCGGGCGACAGCGCGCCGTGCAGTTGCTCGAACCCGGTCGCCGACACCTGGCCCTGCCGGGTGCCAGGGCGCCAGGGCAGCACCCCGGCCCGGCCGGCGCGCAACAGCAGCTGGTCGACGAAGGCCAGCAGCGTCAGCACGATGACCAGCCCGGGCAGTGTCATGAAGAAGACGAACTCCATGACACTCCCAACCCGCGGCGGGTGTTCAGAGTTCCCGGGAGGGCTGGGGGCGGACGGTGAGTATCTGCTGCGCGTGACCCACGGGGCCGTTGGTGTCGTGGAGGACCGAGGTGGTGACTCCCTGGCCGGTGGGGCCGAAGACGACCGTGGTGTCGAGGCCGGTCCAGCCGCCTGCGGGGAGGCGGTGGAGGTGAATCGTCAGGTCGACGTTGGGGAACATCCAGTCCGTGGGTGACTCGCGTACGGCGATGCCGTTGGCGGTGTCGACCAGCGCGACGTACGAGGCGAGCGGGCCGGCCTCCTCCCCGGCGACCAGGTCGAGCCCGGTCGCGATCCACGCGGTCGTACGGCCCGGCTGCGGGGGCGCGACCGGACGGACGTCGAGCGAGGCGATGTAGCCGCCCGGCCACACGGACGCCATCGGCCACGGGGCGAGCCCCTCGGGCGCCGGGAGCCGCTCGTCCGCGCCACCGGCCACGGCCGCCGTGTCACCGGCGGCGAGCAACCAGGCCCGGGCTCGTACGACGGGCCTGCCGGAGATGAGCACGACCGCTTCGAGGAGTTCGATGGTGCGGCCGGGCCGTACGGTCTCGATACGGATCTCGCACTCGTCCAGGGCGAGACGGCCGAGGATGTCGAAGCTGAGCCGGGACACCAGGAGCCCGCGGTCCGGTCGGCCGACGAGGTGGCGGTCGAGCGCGTGCACGACCAGGCCGCCGAGGGGACTGAAGTGCATCTCGTCGGGGTCCCAGGCCCCGCTCGCGTGGGCGGTGGGCTTGTAGCGGTGCTCGTCGATGCGTTCGAAGTAACCGGCCGTGCTCAACGGGTGCGTTCCTTCCAGGGGTTCATGGCGGGGGACGGGGTCAGGCAGCGAAAACGGTACTGGCCGGCAGGGCGTGGACCGCGGTGCCCTCAAGTCCGGCGGCTGAAGTGCGGCCCCGAGCGGCCCCGAAAGGTCACCGGCGCAGGCACATCACGTAGCCGGAGCCGTCCGGATCCCGGCGCAGGGTCTCCAGGGTCCACGGGGACGCGTCGATGAGGGCCGTGAGCTCGTCCGGTGCCGCCAGCCAGTAGTCGAACCATGGTGACGCCGTCGCCTCGTCCCTGACGCGGAGACGGAGTTGGCCCCGCGCCCGCCCGTGCCGGAGGTTGCGGGCGTGGTACGCCGCGTGGTCGACCCCGCCGTCGCCGGGGTCCGAGCCGGAGCCGATGAGGAGGGCGCTGGGGGAGGCCAGGGCGGCGAGGGCGGACAGGACGCCTGGCGCGCGGTCAGGGCCGCCCAGCAGGCCGAAGTTGTTGCCCATCATGGCGATGGTGTCGAACCGGCCCAGACCGTCGGGGAATTCGGGAACCTCGCCCACCAGCGCCTCGACGCCGCGCTCGCGGGTGATCCGGACGGCCCCGGGGGACGGGTCGATGCCCACGACGCGATGTCCACGGCCCACCCACTCGACCGCGTGCCGCCCGCCGCCGCACCCTAAGTCCAGAATCCGCCCACCGGCCTGCCCCCACGCCCACCGCTCCAGCGCGGGCCACTGCTCCAGCGTGCTGAAGTACCGCGCGGCATCGTTGGCCCTGATCAGCCCGTCGTCGCGCTCGATCACCTCGACGGCCGACCACGGGGCGGCGCCGGCCTGCCAGCAGCGGGCGAGAACGCCACCGAAGGCGTCGCCGGGGCGGGGAGCTTCCGGAGGTGGTGGCTGCATGGGGCAACGATGGCATCAACGGCCGTACCGCGCACGTGAATTGGAGTCGCCAGCCGCCACGGGAGGGGTGGGCGTGGCCACCCCGGACCACCGCGGACCTTCCCGGACCATGCCGGACCATCGAACCTCCCCGATTGACATGCAGCCAATCAGCTGCCTATCGTCGAATAAGCAGCCAATCGGCTGCATGTCGAGTCGACCGAAAGAGGGCACGACCCCCGTGGACGCGATATTCAAGGCGCTCGCCGACCCCGGCCGCCGACGGCTGCTCGACAGCCTCAACGACCGGGGCGGCCAGACGCTGGGCGAACTGTGCGGCGAGCTGGACATGGCCCGGCAGTCGGTCAGCAAGCACCTCGCCGTCCTCGAGGCCGCGGGGCTTGTCACGACCGTGCGCCGGGGCCGCGAGAAGCTGCACTACCTCGACGCCGCGCCCCTCAACGCGGTCGCCGACCGGTGGCTGAGCCGCTACGACCGGCATCGCGCCGCCGCCCTCGACGACCTCCGTACCGCACTGGAAGAGGAATCCCCCATGAGCAACGCCACCCCCGGCGGCGCCGCAGCAACGCCCTTCGTTCACACCAGCTACATCCGCACCACCCCCGAGCGGCTGTGGGAGGCGCTCACCTCACCCGCGTTCACCCGCCGCTACTGGGGCGTCGCGTTCGAGACCGACTGGAAGCCCGGCTCGCCCATGGTGTGGGCGGAGGGCGGCAACCGCACCGAGCATCCCGACCAGGTCGTCCTGGAGGCCGAACCGCCGCGCCGGCTCGCGTACACCTGGCACACCTTCACTCCCGAGTGGGCGCAGGCCGCCGGGGTCGACGAGGAGCTGCGCCGGCGCATCGCGGGGGAGGGCCGCTCGAAGGTGGCCTTCGACCTCGAGCCGATGGGGGAGACCGTGAAGCTCACCGTCGTCCACGACGGCTTCGACCCCGACAGCACCGTCCGCGGCATGATCGGCGACGGCTGGCCCGCCCTGCTGTCCAGCCTCAAGACACTCCTGGAGACCGGGGAGCCGCTGCCGGAGTCGCAGGGCTGAGGTCGTTGGCCGGGTTCCCGGCGTTGACGACCGTGCTTTATTCATCGCATGATGAATAAAGCACGGTCCGACGTCACCAGGCGCGTCGGGCGGTCACCGCAGGCAGGAAGGAACGCCATGCCGCTCGTCCTCGACCTCCGTTCCATCGACGCGACGATGCTCGACACCGTCGGCGGCAAGGCGGCCAACCTCGGCGAACTGGCCAGAGCCGGGCTGCCCGTGCCGCACGGCTTCTGCGTCACCACTGACGCCTACCGGAGGATTCCGGCGACGGACGGCCTCGCGGGGCTGCGCCCCGACAAGGCGCGACGCCTGATCGTCGAGTCGGAGGTGCCCGCGGAGCTGCGGGAGGCGATCCTCGCGGCGTACGCGGAGCTGGGCGCGGACTCTGGAGGCGACGCGGCCGTCGCGGTGCGCTCCAGTGCCACCGCCGAGGACCTGCCGTTCGCCAGCTTCGCGGGACAGCAGGACACGTACCTGAACGTCGTCGGCGCCGACGCCGTCCTCGACGCGGTACGCCGCTGCTGGGCCTCGCTGTGGACCGACCGCGCGGTCAGCTATCGCGAGAGCAACGGCATCGACCACGGTCGCGTCCAACTCGCCGTCGTCGTCCAGCGGATGGTGGACTCGGCGGTGTCCGGCGTGATGTTCACCGCGAACCCAGTCACCGGCAGGCGCGACCAGACGGTCATCGACGCGAGCCCCGGGCTCGGCGAGGCCGTCGTCTCCGGGGCGGTCAATCCGGACCACTTCGTGGTCGACGGCCGGGAGATCGTGGAGCGGCGGCTCGGTGACAAGAGGTTCCTCGTCTGCTCGCTGGCCGGTGGCGGCACGGAGAAGGTCGACATCGGCGAGAACCCGGCGCCCTGTCTCACCGACCGCCAGATCCTCCGGCTCGCCGCGCTCGGCGCCAGGGTGCAGGCGCACTACGGCAGCCCGCAGGACACGGAGTGGGCCATCGACGCCCAGGGGGAAGTCCACCTGACCCAGTCGAGGCCCATCACGACGCTGTTCCCGCTGCCGGAGCGCGGCGTCGCGGGAGCCGTCGCGCGCGACGCCGAACGGGACAGCACACGCGACGACCTCCGCGTCTACTTCTGCTTCAGCCTCGCCCAGGGCCTGGAGCGGCCGATCACTCCGGCCGGGCGCGCGGCCATCCGTGAGATCGCCCGAGCCGCCGGCGAGATCGTCATCGGCGACCCACGCTCACAGGGCTGCACCGAGGCGGCCGGACGCGTCTTCATCGACGTCACCGGCGTCCTGCGCAGCAGGACGGGAAGAGCTGTCTTCCCGCGCGTGCTCGACGTCATGGAGGCCCGCTCGGCGCGGACCCTGCGCGGCCTGTACGACGACCCGCGCCTCGCCCTGACGCAGACGTCGCCGTGGCCCGCCGTCCGGCGGGTGGCGCGCCTCGCCCGCAGGTTCCACGCCCCGTCCACCGTGCTGCGGGCGGTTGTCGACCCGAAGGCGGCGGTGCGGCGCGCACGGCGTACCGAGACACGCGTCCTGGAGGCGGCGCAGGCGAAAACCGTGGAGCAAGCGCTGCGCGACTGCGTGATCCCGGTGCTGCCGACCGTCGCCCCCGCGGCCCTGGTCGGCTTCGCGATGCTCGCGCTCACGAGCAGGCTCGTCCGTACCGAACCCGGCGAACTGCAGACCGTCCTGCGCAGCCTGCCGAACAACGTCACCACCGAGATGGACCTCGACCTGTGGGGTCTCGCGCGGGCGATCCGCGCCGAGCCGGACGCCGTGGTGCTGTTCCAGGACGCGGACGTGCGGAAACTGGTCGCCCGCTACCGCGCCGGTGAACTGCCGCCGGTCGCGCAGGACGGGCTCCACGCCTTCCTGCGCCAGTGGGGCCACCGGGCCGTCGCCGAGATCGACCTCGGCCTCCCGCGCTGGTCCGACGACCCCGCGCACATCATCGGCATCGTCCGCAACTACCTGCGCCTGAACGACGAACAGGCCGAGCCGGACGCCGTGTTCGCGCGCGGGGCCGCCGAGGCGGAGGCGATGATCGAGCGGCTCGCCCGGCGGGCCAAGGGGCGCGGCCCGATCGTCCGCTTCGCCCTGCGTCGCACCCGGCTGCTCGCGGGGCTGCGCGAGTACCCGAAGTACCTGGCGATCACGCTGTTCGGGGCATTGCGTGAGCGCATCGCCGAGCGCGGCGCCGAACTCCACGCACAGGGCCGCCTCGACGCCCCGCAGGACGTCTTCTTCCTCGACTTCGACGAGATGCGCTCGCGGGAGGGCGACCTGCGGACGGCGGTCGGTGAGCGCAAGGAGGAGTACGAACGGGAGGTGCGCCGCCGCCACATCCCGCGGGTCCTCCTCTCCGACGGAACGGAACCCGAGGCCACTCAGCGCACGCGGGCCGTATCCCACGCGTCCGGCGACCTGGTCGGCACCGCGGCCTCCGCGGGCGAGATCACCGGGCACGCGCGCGTGGTGACCGATCCCGTCGGCGCGCACCTGGAGCCGGGCGAGATCCTCGTCGCCCCGTCCACCGACCCGGGCTGGACCCCACTGTTCCTCACCGCGGGCGGCCTCGTGATGGAGATGGGCGGCGCCAACTCCCACGGCGCGGTCGTGGCCCGCGAGTACGGCATCCCGGCCGTGGTCGGCGTACCGGACGCGGTGACGCGCATCGAGACCGGCGACGTCGTCACGGTGGACGGCGGCACGGGGGTGGTGCGGGCGCGCCGGGAGGGCGCGTAGCCGTGGTGCGGCGCCTATCCTGTAGGTCACCGCACGCGCATCCGGGGGGAAGGGGCGGTCGATGAACTGGTTCTGGGCGGTTCTCATCTTGTTCTGGACGGGCGCGTTCGCCTGGGTGGCGGACACCGCACGCGGCGCGCTGCGCAACCGGCACGAGCGGAGGCTGGAGCGGCTCGAGGCCGCCAAGCAGGCCCGCCTCGCGGTGGAGGCGGCGAACAAGCCGCCGGAGCCGGTGTGCGGCTGCACCCACCACCTCGCGAAGCACGACAAGGCGGGCCGCTGCCACGAGCGCGTGGAGGTCCCCACGGCCTGGGACGAGAACAAGAAGCCGACCCACTACGAGGCGGGTCAGTGCGACTGCCAGCAGTACGTGGGACCGCAGCCGCTCTCGCAGGTCTACGCGGAGGAGCTGACGGACCGGATCTAGGCCCGGTCGTGGCAACTGGACCTGATCCAGGCCCGATCGCGGCGCCCGTCCCGGATCTAGGCCCGGTCGTGGCAGCCGGACCGGATCTAGCATCCAGGCATGGCATCCGAGACGACTTCAGGATCAGGCCCGGCAACCGAAAGCACCTCGCTCTTCGACACCGTCGTCGACCGCACGCGCTCGAACTCCATGAAGTGGACCTTCGCCGACTCCCTCCTGGCCCCCGACGAGGCCGCGGCGGAGCCCCTGCCGATGTGGGTCGCCGACACCGACTTCAAGGCTCCGCAGGCGGTCCTCGAAGCGCTGCACGACGCCGTCGACCACGGCGTCCTCGGCTACCCCGGTGGCGCGACCGACAGCTACCTCGACGCCGTCGTCAACTGGCAGGCCAAACGCTTCGGTTGGGACGTGTCGCGCGACTGGGTGGTCCCTGTGGCAGGCGTCATCACCTCCCTCAAGACCATCGTCCAGGCCTTCTCCGCGCCCGGCGACTCCGTCCTGATCCAGCCGCCCGTCTACGTGCACTTCCACGAGGACGTACGCCTCAACGGCCGGCACCTCGCGCACGCGCCGCTGGAACGCACCGGCGACGGCTACCGGTTCAATGCCCGCACCTTCGAGGACGCCATCCGCCCCGACACCAAACTGTTCATCCTCAGCCACCCCCACAACCCCACCGGCAACGTCTGGACCGAGGAAGATCTGCGCACCATGGGCGAGATCTGCGCGCGGCACGGTGTCCTGGTCGTGTCCGACGAGATCCACCAGGACCTGGTCCTCAACCCGGCCCGCAGACACATCCCGTTCGCCTCCCTCGGCCCGGAGTTCGCCCGCACGAGCATCACCTGCACGGCGCCGAGCAAGACGTTCAACCTCCCCGGAATGCAGTGCGCGAACATCCTGATGCCGGACCGCCGGCTGCGCGAGGACTTCGCCCGCCAGTACGAGCGCAATGTGTTCCCGCTGGTCAACGTACTGGGCATGGTCGCGGCCGAGGCGGCGTACACACACGGCGAGCCCTGGCTCGAGCAACTGCTCGGCTATCTGCGCGGCAACCACGAACACTTCGCGAAGGCGGTCCACGCCGCCACACCGAAGCTGCGCGTGCTGCCCGCGGACGCGCTCTACCTGGCGTGGATGGACTGCCGGGGACTCGGTATGGACGCCGAGGCGCTCGACAGGTTCATGCTCACCGAGGCGCGCTTGTGGCTGGACCGGGGGCAGAAGTTCGGGGCCGAGGGCCACGGCTACATGAGAGTGAACCTGGGCTGTCCGCGCGCCACGGTGGACGAGGCGCTCCGCAGGCTCGGCGACGCGGTGGCGGGGCTCGGCTGACAGCCCGAAACCCTCGGTGACTCACCGTTCAACTCCTGGTCATGGGCTGCCTGTTGAGGATCTATGGCGTACGGTCGCGAATCGCACCTGAGACGGACCGAATTTGCCAGGAGCAAGGAGCAGACAGTGACGGACATCTTCAACTCGTGGTGGGACAAGGCGGCATGCAAGACCACGGACCCCGAGGAACTGTTCGTGGAGGGCGCGGCCCAGTCCCACGCCAAGCGGTTCTGCGACACGTGCGTGGTGAGGACCGAGTGCCTGGCGCACGCCCTGGACGAACGCATCGAATACGGCGTCTGGGGCGGCGCCACGGAACGCGAACGCCGCGCCCTGCTGCGCCGCCGCCCCACCGTGACGTCCTGGCGCAACCTCCTGGAGGCGGCCCGCGCGGAACACGCCCAGGACGGCGGACGGACCGGCGCGGTCAGGGCGTCGTGAACGCGGGTGCGCCGCGCGGGCCGCTCGCCGTGGGCGGCCTCGCCCTCGCCCGGTAGTTGGACCTCGCCCGATTCCTTGACATGGACGCGACCAGAGAGCACTCTCGCGTAAGTTTTCGTTCCCGTGTGCCGTGGCTCGGTCGACGGCAGGGCAGGGAGGCGTCGTGGCGACGCAGGATGCAGGGGCTGGGGCTGGGGCGGGGCGGTCCGCCGTGCGCGGGGACCGGAATCGCGCGGTCGTCGCCAGTACCGTCGGTACCGCCATCGAGTGGTACGACTTCTTCCTCTACGGGACGGCAGCGGCGCTCGTCTTCCCGCAGCTGTTCTTCCCCGGGCAGTCCGAGTACACGGGCGTGCTCGCCTCCTTCGCCACCCAGTTCGTCGGGTTCGCCGCCCGGCCCCTGGGGGCCGCGATCTTCGGGCACTTCGGCGACCGGGTCGGCCGCAAGTCCACGCTCGTCATCACCCTGCTGCTGATGGGTGTGAGCACGGTCCTGATCGGATGTCTGCCCACCTATGCGTCGATCGGGCTCGCCGCGCCGATCCTGCTCGTGGTGCTCCGTGTCTTCCAGGGCATCGGAGTGGGCGGCGAGTGGGGCGGGTCCGTGCTGCTGTCCATGGAGTGGGGGACGAAGAAGCGCCGTGGGCTGATGGCCAGTTGGCCGCAGATGGGGGTGCCGCTCGGGCTGCTGCTCTCGACCGGAATGGTCAAGTGGCTGAGCGATGCCTCCGGTGACAGCTTCGAGAGCTGGGGCTGGCGCGTGCCGTTCCTGGCGAGCGGAGTGCTCGTCGCCGTCGGCCTCTACGTACGTCTCAAGGTCCTGGAGAGCCCCGACTTCACCGCGGTGAAGCGGGAAGAGGCCGTCGTGCGCATGCCGTTGTGGGAGGTGCTGCGGTTCCAGTGGCGCGAGGTGATCGCCGCCGCGTTCGTCCGTCTCTCCGAGCAGGCGCCGTTCTACCTCTTCATCACCTTCGTCCTGACGTACGGGACCTCCCACCTCGGGCTCGACCGCGGCGATCTCCTGAACGACACGCTCGTCGCCGCCGCGATCGGGCTGGTCACCATCCCCGTGTTCGGGCACCTCTCCGACCGCTACGGGCGCCGACTGGTGTACGGCGTCGGCATCGTGTGCGTGGGCGCGTTCGCGTTTCCGTACTTCGCTCTGCTCAACACGAAGACACCGGGGCTCGTACTGCTCGCCATCGTGCTGTCACTCGTCTTCCATGACATGCAGTACGGGCCCCAGGCCGCTCTCATCGCCGAGGGCTTCGGCGCCAACGTCCGCTACAGCGGCGCCGGGCTCGGCTACCAGCTCGCCTCGGTCATCGCCGGCGGCCCCGCCCCGCTGATCGCCGCCGCCATCCTGGAGGACACCGGGTCCAGCACCGGCATCAGCCTCTACATCGTGGGGTGTTGTGTGCTGTCCATGGGGGCGTTGTTCCTCATTCCGAAACGGACGGAGAGCGGACCGGAGATCGGGGAGGGACGCGCCGAGGTTCCCCGGCAGGGCTCCGCGGGCTCGACCAGGGCCCGGTAGGCACTCGTCCCGTCTATGTGGCGTCCAGGCCTGCCGCCCCTCGTTCCGCCGCCTCCACCACGTTCGTGAGCAGCATCGCCCGTGTCATCGGGCCGACGCCGCCGATCTTGGGTGCCATCCGGCCCGCCACCCCGGCGACGTCGGGGTGGACGTCGCCGAGGATGCCCTCGATGGTGCGGGTGATGCCGACGGAGAGGACCGTGGCGCCTGGTTTGATCCAGTCGGGGCGGACCAGGTGGGCCGAGCCGGCGGCCGCGACCACCACGTCCGCCGCGCGGGCGTGGGCGGCGATGTCCTCCGTGCGTTCGTGGCACATGGTCACGGTGGCGTGTTCGCTGCTGCGGGTCAGCATCAGGCCGAGCGGACGCCCGACCGTGATGCCGCAGCCGATGACGCAGAACGTGGCACCGGTGATGCGGACATCGCTCAGGCGCAGCAGTTCGATGATGCCGCGCGGGGTGCAGGGCAGCGGGCCCGGTGTGCCGAGGACGAGGCGGCCCAGGTTGGTGGGGTGCAGGCCGTCGGCGTCCTTGGCCGGGTCGATGAGTTCGAGGACGGCGTGCGTGTCGAGGTGCGGGGGCAGCGGGAGCTGGACGATGAAGCCCGTGCAGGCCGGGTCGGCGTTGAGGGTGAGGACCGCGGCCTCGACGTCGGCCTGGGTGGCGTCGGCGGGCAGCTCGATGCGCTGGGACTCGATGCCGACCTCGGCGCAGTCACGGTGCTTGCCCGCTACGTAGACGTGGCTGCCGGGATGGTCCCCGACGAGGATCGTGCCGAGGCCGGGTGTCACGCCGCGGGCCCGCAACGCCTTGACACGGGCGGCCAGTTCGGTCTTGATGTCGGCCGCGGCTCTGGTGCCGTCGAGCTTGACGAGGGTGGTCACGGTGGGAACTGCCCTTCTGCCGGGCTTGGTTGAACGGGCTCGGTCGAGGCTCGGTCGAGCGGGTTCAGTTGAAGATGACCGTGCGGTTTCCGTGCAGCAACACGCGGCTCTGGCAGTGCCAGTTGACCGCGCGGGCCAGTGCCAGGCGTTCCGCGTCGCGGCCGACGAGGACGAGTTCCTGGGCGCTCTGCCGGTGGTCGACGCGGATCACCTCCTGCTCGATGATGGGCCCCTCGTCCAGGTCGGCGGTGACGTAGTGGGCGGTCGCGCCGACGAGCTTGACGCCCCGCGCGTGGGCCTGGTGGTACGGCTTGGCGCCCGCGAAGCTCGGCAGGAACGAGTGGTGGATGTTGATGGCCCGCCCCTCCAGCGCCTTGCACAGGTCGTCCGAGAGGATCTGCATGTACCGGGCGAGGACCACCAGATCGATGGCGTGCTCGTCGACCAGGCCCAGCAGCCGCTCCTCGGCCGCCGCCTTGGTGTCACGGGTGACCGGCACGTGCACGAACTCCACGCCCGCCTGCTCCACTTGTTCGCGCAGGTCGGCGTGGTTGGAGACGACGAGCGCGATGTCACCGTCGAGGGTGCCGCTGCGCCACCGGTAGAGCAGGTCGGCGAGGCAGTGGTCGAACTTCGACACCATGACGAGGACCCGGGGCTTGGCCGCCGCGTCGCGCAGCCGCCAGTCCATCGCGTACGCCTCGGCCGTGGCGGCGAAGCGCTCCTCCAGCTGGGCGGTGTCCGTACCTGTCGGCGCGGTGAAACTCGTCCGCAGGAAGACGGTGCCGTTGTCGGGGTCGTCGAACTGCTGGTGCTCGGTGATGTCGCAGCCCTCGCCGACCAGGAACGAGGTGACGGCGTGCACGATGCCGGGCCGCTCCGGGCAGTTGAGGGTGAGGATGTGCTGGTTGACTGCGGTGCGTGCGCTGCGTGTGGTGGTCACGACAGGTGTCTCCTCAGCATTCGACGACGTTGAGGGCGAGGCCTCCGCGTGCGGTCTCCTTGTACTTGTCCTTCATGTCGGCACCCGTCTCGCGCATCGTCTTGATGGCCTTGTCGAGACTGACGTGGTGCCGGCCGTCGCCGTGCACGGCCATCCGGGCGGCCGTGATCGCCTTGAGCGCGGCGACGGCATTGCGTTCGATGCACGGGATCTGCACCAGGCCGCCCACCGGATCGCAGGTCAGACCGAGGTTGTGCTCGATGCCGATCTCAGCGGCGTTCTCCACCTGTTCCGGGGTGCCGCCGAGGACCTCCGCGAGCCCGGCCGCCGCCATCGAGCAGGCCGAACCGACCTCGCCCTGGCAGCCCACCTCGGCACCGGAGATCGAGGCGTTCTCCTTGAACAGGACGCCGACCGCGCCCGCGGTGAGCAGGAAGCGCACGATGGCGTCGGCGTCGGCGCCACGCATGAACCGGTCCACGTAGTGCAGCACTGCCGGGATGATGCCCGCCGCCCCGTTGGTCGGCGCGGTGACGACCCGGCCGCCCGCCGCGTTCTCCTCGTTGACGGCGAGGGCGTACAGCGTCACCCATTCCATGGCGTACAGGGAGTCCGTCTCCGCGGTGTCCTGCGCCGCGTCGAGCTTGCCCTTGAGGGCGGCCGCCCGGCGGCGCACCTTCAGGCCGCCGGGCAGCGTGCCGTGGGCCGCGCAGCCGGTCCGCACGCACTCCTGCATGACGGACCAGATGTGCAGCAGCCCGGCCCGCACCCCTTCCTCGCTGCGCCAGGACAGCTCGTTGGCCAGCATGATCGAGCTGATCGGAAGGCCGGTGTCCCGGGTGTGGGCGAGGAGTTCCTCGGCGGTGGTGAACGGATGGCGCACCGGGGTGCGGTCGGGCACGATCCGCGGGCCGTGCGCCTCGTCCTCGTCGAGGACGAAGCCGCCGCCGACCGAGTAGTACGTACGACGCGACAGGCTCGCCCCGTCCGTGCCCCACGCCTCGAACGTCATCGCGTTGGAGTGGAACTCCAGGCGTTTGTTCCGGTGGAGCACGATGTCGGTGTCGAGGGCGAAGGGGACGGGCTGCTTGTCGAGCAGCCGCAGCAGGCCCGTCTCCCGCACCCGGTCCACGGCCGGGTCCGCGAGGCCCGGATCCACGGTCTCCGGTGCATGGCCCTCCAGCCCGAGCAGGACGGCTTTGACGCTGCCGTGGCCGTGCCCGGTCGCGCCGAGCGAGCCGAACAGCTCGGCGCGGACGTGCCGCGTGCGGGACAGCAGCCCGTCCCGCTCCAGCGCGTGGGCGAAGGTGTGCGCCGCGCGCATCGGGCCGACGGTGTGCGAACTCGAAGGACCGATGCCGACCTTGAACAGGTCGAAGACGCTGATGCTCATCAAGTGGCCCCGGCGTACTCGGAACGGTACTCGGTGCGGTCCTCGGCGCCGTATTCGGTGCACGCGTCGGTCAGCCACGCCGCGAGGTACCCGGCGAACGACGACCTGACCAGCAGCCAGACGGCCGCAGGACCCGCCTCGCGCACGACCAGCGTGACACCGGCCTGCGCGAGCAGCGTGGTGTGGCAGGCGCCCGCGTGCGCCCTGCCCGGAGAGAGGTCCAGCGCGCAGCCCTGCGACAGGATCTCCGGCAGCAGCGGCCCCGACAGGGCGAGGACCGTGCGCTGCGCCGAGGTGTCGGTGACGGTGGCGAACTCCTCGCCGATCGCCGACCGCAGCCCGGCCGTCAGCTCCGCCGCCCGCCCGGCGGGCGCCACCAGGAGCCATTCGTCGGGGCCCAGCCAGAGGGCCTTGACCTCCGCGTCCAGATGGGCACGGCAGGCGTCGGGCAGCGCGTACCCGAGGTACCCCTCGACGGCGGTGGCCGCCGCGCTGCCCGGTGTCACGCGGAGGGTGAGCTGGGTGAGGAAGGGGAGTTCCCGCGCGCCGAGGCCGGCCGGCAACTGCGGGGCCCAGTCGGCGAGCGGACTGAAGCGTGCGGGCGTGGGAGTGTGGGTGTCAGCCGTCACGGCGGGCTCCCTCCTTGTCGAAGAGGACGGGTTCGGCGACGGTCACCGGCACGGTGGCGCCGTCGAGCGGGACGTAGAGGGTCTCGCCGACACGCGCGGTGCCGGAGCGCACGAGCGCCAGGGCGAAGGTGCGTTGCAGGGCGTCGCTGCGGTAGCTGGAGGTGACATGTCCGAGCATCGTGACCGGCGGCTCGGGCACCGCCTCGGTGGCGATGATCTGCGCCCCCTCCGGGAGCAGTGTCCGCTCGTCGGTGGGCAGCAGCGCGACGAGCTGCTTGCGGTCGGCGCACTGGTTCTCGGGCCGGGCGAAGGAGCGCTTGCCGACGAAATCGGGCTTCTTCTTGGAGATCACCCAGTTCATGCCGAGGTCCTGCGGGGTGACCGTGCCATCGGTGTCCTGCCCGATGATCGGGTACGCCTTCTCGGCGCGCAGCACGTGCATGGTCTCGGTGCCGTACGGGGTGAGGCCGAGCGGCTGACCGGCGGCGTACAGCGCCTCCCAGACGTGTGTCCCGTACCAGGCCGGGACGTTGACCTCGTAGGCGAGCTCGCCGGAGAAGCTGATCCGGCACACCCTGGCCTCGACACCGGCGATCACCGTGTCGCGCCAACTCATGAATGGGAACGCCTCGTTGGACACGTCCAGGTCGTCGCCGACGACCGCGGCGAGCACCTCGCGCGAGCGCGGACCCACGAGCGGGATCGTCGCCCAGTGCTCGGTCACCGACGTGAGGTGGACGCGCAGCTCGGGCCACTCGGTCTGGAGCCACTCCTCCATCCATTCGAGGACCTTGGCGGCGTTGCCGGTGGTGGTCGTGACGAGGAACTCGTCGTCGGAGACGCGGATGACCGTGCCGTCGTCGATGGCCATGCCGTCGACCCCGCACATCACCCCGTAGCGGATCCGGCCGGGCTTCAGGTTGGCCATCATGTTCGTGTAGAGCCGGTTGAGCAGCTCGCCCGCGTCGGGGCCCTGCACGCTGATCTTGCCGAGCGTCGAGCCGTCCATCATGGCCACGCCGTTGCGCGCCGCGCGGCACTCGCGCTGCACCGCGTCGTCCATGGTCTCGCCGGGCAGCGGGTAGTACCAGGGCCGCTTCCACTGGCCGACGTCCTCGAACAGCGCGCCGTGCCGCTCGTGCCAGGCGTGCAGCGCGGTCACCCGCACCGGGTCGAACAGCTCGCCCCGGTTGCGGCCCGCGAACGCGGCGAACGCGATGGGCTGCACGGGCGGCCGGAAGCCGGTGGTGCCGAGATCGGCGATGTCCGTGCCGAGTCCCTCGGCGACGATGCCCGAGGTGAGGATCCCGGACGTACGGCCCTGGTCGTGCGCCGTGCCGATGGTGGTGTACCGCTTGACGTGCTCGACGGAGCGGAGCCCGGCGCGGGTGGCCCGGAACACATCGCTGACGAGCGCGTCGCGCTGGAGGTCGACGAACTGCGCGGTGCCGTCCGTGCCGTCCTGCGGGCTGGGCACGCGCCACAACACGGCGACGGGGGAGGGGAGTTCCGTGGCTGCGGCGGGGACGCCGACCGGCGCGGACGTCACGCCGAGCGCGTCGAGCGCCGTGGCCGTCGCCGCGATGCCGCTGCCGAGGCACTCCCCGAGGGTGCGCAGACCGTCCGCCGCGCCAGCCGTCCGTACGGTCGAGAGGGCCTTGGTGGGTACGAACGTGGCGAGTTCCGCGTCGTAGCGCAGCTTTCCGCGCGCCTGGCTGAACAGGGCCACGGCCGGGTTCCAGCCGCCGGAGACGAGGAGTACGTCGCAGTCGACGCCGTGCCGCCGGGCGTCGTCCGCGGAACGCTCGGCGATGTGCACGCGGGAGAGGCGCTCGACGCCACTGGTGCCGGTGACGACGTGGTCGCGGTGGAGCGGGATGCCGCGCTCGGCCAGCGCCCCGGCGAGTCGCCCGGGCACGGTCGGCCGCGCGTCGACCACGGCGGCGAACTCCACGCCCGCGTCGGCGAGTTCGAGCACAGCGTCGTACGCGGAGTCGTTCGTCGTGAAGACGGCGACCCGGCGGCCGACGAGGACGCCGTACCGATTCAGGTACGTGCGGGCCGCGGAGGCCAGCATGATGCCGGGCCGGTCGTTGTCGTCGAAGGCGATCGGCCGCTCGGTGGCGCCGGTCGCGTGCACGACCTGCTCGGCCCGGATGCGCCACACCCGCTGCCGGGACAGGTGGCTCGGGGCCGCGGCGCCGAGGTGATCGGTGCGCTTCTCCAGGGCCAGGACGAGGTTGTCGTCGTAGTGGCCGAAGGCGGTGGTGCGGGTCAGGACGGTCACGTTCCCGGACGCCGCGAGTCGGCTCGTGGCCGACTCCACCCACTCCTGCGCGGGCCGGCCGTCGATGGTCTCGCGCGTGCCGAGCAGGCTCCCGCCCAGCTCCGGCGCGCTGTCGACGAGGACGACCCGGACACCCGCGTCGGACGCGGCGAGCGCGGCGGCGAGACCGGCCGGGCCCGCGCCGACGATCAGCAGCTCGGCGTGCAGGTGCCTCGCGTCGTACCGGGCGGGGTCGGCCTCGGCGGCGAGCCGCCCCTGGCCGCCGAGGCCGCGCGCCACCAGACCGTCGTAGAGCTCGACCGTCGTGGCGGTGAGCATCGGCTCGGGGAACGGGGCCTCAATCTGGACGAGCGCGTTGGGCTCCTCGACCCCGGCGGCCAGGATGCCGCGCGGCCGGCCGTACTTGATGCTCGTCGCCACGCGGTGCACACCGTTCGCGAGCAGCGCGGAGGCGAGGGTGTCCCCGGGGTGCCCCGTGTAGGGCGTGCCGTCGAATTCGAAGTCCAGCGTGGTGGAGCGGTCGATGCGGCCGTGTGCGTCGGGGGCGCGGAAGGGAGTTGTCATGCGGTCGCCTCCTGGCGCTCTCGCGTGCCGGTGCCGAGCGGGTTCGGGGAGCCCACGGGGTACACGGTCAGGAACTCGTAACTCACGGTGTCGCGAACGGCGTTGAACCAGCGGCGGCAGCCCGCCGTGTGCGCCCACCGCTCGGCGAACGGGCCCTTCGGGTTGTCGCGGAAGAACACGTACTGGGCCCACTGCTCGTCGTCGAGCGCGTGCGGGTCGGCGGGGTGCTCGACGTGTGCCTGGCCGCCGTAGTGGAACTCGGTCTCCTCGCGCGGCCCGCACCAGGGGCAGGGGATGAGCTGCATGGATGTCTCCTAGGAAGGGCTCAGTGCGCGACGGCGGCGGCGCCGTGCTCGTCGACGAGGGCGCCGGTCGTGAACCGGTCGAGGGTGAACGGCGCGTTGGTGTCATGGGGTTCACCGGTCGCGATGGTATGCGCGTACGCCCAGCCGACACCCGGTGTCGCCTTGAAGCCGCCGGTGCCCCAGCCGCAGTTGAGGTACAGGTCCTCGACGGGGGTGAGGCCGACGATGGGGGAGGCGTCCGGGGTGGTGTCGACGATGCCGCCCCAGGTGCGCAGCATGTGGGCGCGCGCGAACACCGGGAACAGCTCCAGGGCCGCCGCCATCTGCCGCTCGATGATGTGGAAGGCGCCGCGCTGCCCGTACCCGTTGTAGCTGTCGATGCCCGCGCCCATGACGAGCTCGCCCTTGTGCGCCTGCGACACGTACACGTGCACCGCGTTGGACATCACGACGGTGGGGTGCACGGGTTCGAGCAGCTCGGAGACGAGTGCCTGGAGCGGGTGGCTCTGCAGCGGCAGCCGCAGGCCGACCATCTGCGCGAGCACGGAGGTGTGTCCTGCCGCCGCGAGTGCCACCTTCCCGGCGGCGATCCGGCCCCGCGTGGTCTGCACACCGGTGACCCGGCCCCCGCTCACGTCGATCCCGGTGACCTCGCAGTTCTGGATGAGGTCGATGCCGTACGCGTCGCAGCGGCGGGCGAAGCCCCACGCCACGTAGTCGTGCTTGGCGATGCCCGCGCGCGGCTGGTAGGTGGCGCCGTGCACCGGGTAGCGGACGTCCGGGCTGGTGTTGACGATCGGACACACCTTGGCGACCTCGTCGGGCTCCAGCCACTCGGCGTCGATGCCGTTGAGCTGGTTCGCGTACACCCGGCGCTTGCTGTCGCGGACGTCCTGGAGGTTGTGCGCGAGGTTGAGGACACCGCGCTGGCTGAACAGGATCGGGTAGTCGAGGTCCTGCTCCAACGTCTCCCACAGCTTGAGCGAGCTCTCGTAGATGCCGGAGCTCTCGTCCCACAGGTAGTTGGAGCGGATGATGGTGGTGTTGCGGGCCATGTTCCCGCCGGCCAGCCACCCCTTCTCCAGGACGGCGATGTTCGTGATGCCGTGGTTCTTGGCGAGGTAGTACGCGGTCGCCAGTCCGTGCCCGCCGCCGCCCACGATCACGACGTCGTAGGACTTCTTCGGGGCGGCGTTGCGCCACAGGAAGTCGGGGTGGTCGGGCAGGGCGTCGCCGGGCGTGGTGGTCATCGCCGGCCTCCTTCTTCCTGGGCGGTGGCCGCGAGGGTGGGGTAGAGGGGGAAGCGCTCGGTGAGTGCGGTGACCCGCTTGCGCAGGCCGGTCGCCGTCTCGTCGTCGAAACCGGGCAGGAACGCGGTGGCGACGATGTCGGCGACCTCGGTGAACTCCGCGGCGCCGAAGCCGCGCGCGGCGAGCGCCGGTGTGCCGATGCGGACACCGGAGGAGACCATCGGCGGCCGGGGATCGTTGGGGACCGCGTTGCGGTTCACGGTGATGCCGATGCGGTGCAGCCGGTCCTCGGCCTGCTGCCCGTCCAGATCGGAGTGGCGCAGGTCGACGAGGACCAGATGGACGTCGGTGCCCCGGGTGAGGACATCGATCCCGGCGGCCCGGGCATCGTCCCGCAACAGCCGCTCGGCCAGAATGCGCGCGCCCTCCAGGGTGCGGCGCTGCCGGTCGGCGAACTCCGGCTCGGCCGCCAGCTTGAACGCCACCGCCTTCGCCGCGATCACATGCTCCAGCGGACCGCCCTGCTGACCCGGGAAGACCGCCGAGTTGATCTTCTTGGCGAGCTCGGCCGTCGACAGGATGACACCGCCGCGCGGACCGCCCAGCGTCTTGTGCGTGGTCGTCGTGACGAGGTGGGCGTGCGGCACCGGAGAGGGATGCAGGCCCGCGGCGACCAGGCCCGCGAAGTGCGCCATGTCGACCATCAGATACGCGCCGACCTCGTCGGCGATCCGCCGGAACTGCGCGAAGTCCAGGTGCCGGGGGTACGCCGACCAGCCCGCGATGATCAGCTTCGGCCGGTGCTCACGGGCGAGACGGGCGACCTCCGCCATGTCGACGCGGTGGTCGTCCGCGTCCACGTGGTACGCGACCACGTTGTAGAGCCGGCCCGAGAAGTTGATGCGCATGCCGTGTGTGAGGTGGCCGCCGTGCGCGAGGTCGAGGCCGAGGATGGTGTCGCCCGGCTTGAGGAGCGCGGCCATGGCGGCGGCGTTGGCCTGCGCCCCCGAGTGCGGCTGCACGTTCGCGGCCTCGGCGCCGAACAGCTCCTTGACCCGGTCGATGGCCAACTGCTCGATGACGTCGGCGTGTTCGCAGCCGCCGTAGTAGCGGCGGCCCGGATACCCCTCGGCGTACTTGTTGGTCAGGACCGAGCCCTGTGCCTGCATGACGGCGAGCGGTGCGAAGTTCTCGCTGGCGATCATCTCCAGGGTGTCGCGCTGGCGGGACAGCTCCGCGTCGAGGGCGGCGGCCACGTCCGGGTCGGCGGCGGCCAGGTCGCGTGCGTCGGGGGTCATGAGGACTCCTTGAAAACCGACTGGTGACGCTCTGATATATCAGTGGCGGGTCGTCGTCACGGTAGCCACGCGTTCAGGCGCGCGTCAATGGTGTGCGGGGGACGAAACCCGGGGGTAACCGCTGCGTCGGAACGGCGAGTTGCGCGGGCGGCCGCTCAGCCCGGCAGCACGTCCAGAACGGTGTGCATCCGCGAGACGCGGGCCAGGTCCGCGAGCGCCTGCTCCATCACCGACAGCGGATCGCGCGGCGGCAGCAGCAGACCGATCCGGGCGCTGCGCCGGGGCCCGATCAGCGGCACGGCCTCCATCCCGGACGGGATCCCGAAGACGTGCAGCCAGGTGTGCGGGATGATGCTCGACCACTGGCCCGTGCGGACATGCGCGATCAGCGAGGCGATCGAATCCGTCTCCACGCGCGGCGCCACCGACAGCGACAGCTCCGCGAACACGTCGTCCAGGACCCGGCGCCCCAGCATCCGCGGATGCAGCAGACACAGCGGCAGCGCCGCCGCCTCCGCCCAGCTGATCTCCTGCGCCGTCCGGCCCGGATCCTCCTGGGTGAGCACGACATAGCGCTCCCGGTACAGCGGCACGAACGGCAGATCCAGGCTCCGGCTGTGGTACGAGACCGCGCCGTGCAGCTCGAAGGAGCGCAGCCGGCGCACAATGTCGTCGCCCTGGAGGTCGGCCTGCACGTTCACCGTGGTGTGCGGGTTCGCCGCGCAGAACGGCTGCGTCAGCAGGGCGACCGCGCCGACCGCCGTGGGCACGGCGCCGAGCCGCAGCTCCCCGCTCAGCCCCTCACGCAGCGCGGCGAGCCCCGACTGCATGGCGTCCCGGTCGGCGAGCATCCGCCGGGCCCACAGGACGACCTGCTCGCCCTCCGCCGTCAGCCCCTCGAAGCGCCGGCCGCGCCGCACCAGCGGTACACCCAGCTCGGTCTCCAGCTTGCGGATGCCCTCGGACAGCGTCGGCTGCGACACGTAGCACTGCTCGGCGGCCTTCGCGAAGTGACCGGCGTTGGTGAGCGCGACCAGGTATTCGAGCTGGCGCAGCAGCACGGTCCCACCCCTTTCCCGGCCGACTTCGGTGGACGACGCCCGCCCATGATCGTAGCTGCCTATCAACGATCGGACTTTCCGCTTTGACCGCCGGCCGAGGCGGACGAATGCTGGGCGCCGGGGGCGTGCCGGCTCCCGTCGAGTCGGAAACACAGAGGTGATGGGCGTGCGCGCCGTCGAAGAGCCCGAAGAGGATCTTTCCCTGAGCAAGCCCAAGACCTGGGCCACGGGAGCGCCCGCGGTGGCCCACGCCTTGCAGTACGCCCTCAGCCAGACCTCGCCCAAGCGCACCGCCCTGACCCTGCTCAACATCAACCAGGACGGCGGCATCGACTGCCCCGGCTGCGCCTGGCCCGAGGGCGCCCCGGACAAGCGGCACCGCAACGAATACTGCGAGAACGGCGCCAAGCACATCGCCGACGAGGCCACCACGCGCCGCGTCACCCGCGAATTCTTCGCCCAGCACCCGGTCAGCGAGCTGGCGGACGCTTCCGACTACTGGCTCAACCAGCAGGGCCGGCTGACCGAGCCCATGGTCAAGTACCCGGACAGCGACCACTACGAGCCGATCGGCTGGGACGGCGCGCTCGGGCTGCTCGCGGACGAGCTGAACCGGCTCGACAACCCCGACGAGGCGCTGTTCTACACCTCGGGGCGGCTCGCCAACGAGCCCGCGTTCCTGCTCCAGCTCTTCGCGCGGGCCTACGGCACCAACAACCTGCCCGACTGCTCCAACCTGTGTCACGAGTCCAGCGGCTCCGCCCTCAACGAGACGCTGGGCATCGGCAAGGGCAGCGTCAGCCTCGACGACCTGCACAACAGCGACCTGGTGTTCGTCGTCGGCCAGAACCCGGGCACCAACCACCCCCGGATGCTCACGGCCCTGGAGGAGACCAAGCGGCGCGGCGGAAAGATCGTCGCCGTCAATCCGCTGCCCGAGGCGGGACTGCTGCGCTTCAAGCACCCGCAGAAGGCGCGCGGCGTCATCGGCCGGGGCACCGAGATCGCCGACCAGTTCCTGCAGATCCGGCCGGGCGGCGACCTCGCCCTGTTCCAGGCGCTCAACCTGCTGCTCCTGGAGGCCGAGGACAAGGCACCCGGCACCGTCCTCGACCGCGAGTTCATCGACACCCACACCTCGGGCTACGAGGTCTTCACGGACAACATCCGCGGCCTCGACTGGGCCGAGGTCCTCGAGGCCACCGGACTCACCCGCGAGGAGATCGAGGAGGTCCACCAGCGGGTGCTCGGCGCCAGGAACGTCATCGTGTGCTGGGCCATGGGCCTCACCCAGCACAAGCACGGCGTCCCCACCATCCGCGAAGTCGTCAACTTCCTGCTGCTGCGCGGAAACATCGGCAAGCCCGGCGCAGGCGTCTGCCCGGTCCGCGGCCACAGCAATGTGCAGGGCGACCGCACCATGGGTGTGTGGGAGCGGATGCCGCAGTCGTTCCTCGACGCCCTGGAGAAGGAATTCGACTTCGCCCCGCCCACCCGGCACGGCGTCGACGCCGTCGACGCGATCCGGGCCATGCGCGACGGCCGGGCCCATGTGTTCGTCGGCGTCGCCGGCAATTTCGTCCGCGCCACACCGGACAGCGATGTCACCGAACAAGCCCTGCGCAATTGCCGGTTGACGGCCCACATCTCCACGAAACTGAATCGCTCGCACGCCGTCTGCGGACGCACCGCGCTGATTCTGCCCACGCTGGGGCGCAGCGACCGCGACATTCAGTCGGGCGGTGAGCAGTTCATGACCGTCGAGGACTCGATGAGCGATGTGCACGCCACCCGCGGCCGGCTCGCGCCCGCCTCACCCGCGCTGCTCAGCGAGGTGTCCATCATCAGCCGCCTCGCCCGCAGGACACTGGGGGAGCGGCACGGCATCACCTGGCAGGAATTCGAGAACGACTACGACACCATTCGCGAGCACATCGCGAACGTCGTGCCGGGATTCGACGACTTCAACCGGCGCGTGCGCGAACCGGGCGGCTTCAACCTGCCCAACCCCGTCAACAAGCACGTCTTCCAGACGGCGAGCGGCACCGCCGTCTTCACCGCGAACACCTTCACCGGGCTCACCGCGCCGCCCGGCCACCTGATCCTGCAGACGCTGCGCTCGCACGACCAGTGGAACACCATCCCGTACGCGATGGACGACCGCTACCGCGGCATCAAGGGCGCGCGGCGCGTCGTCCTGGCCAACGCCGAGGACCTCGCCGAACTGGGCATCGCGGAGGGTGCGTTGGTCGACCTGATCAGCGTGTGGACCGACGGCAGCGAACGCACGGCCCCCGCGTTCCGCGTCGTCGGCTATCCGACGCCCCGGGGTTCCGCCGCCGCCTACTACCCGGAGACCAACGTCCTCGTGCCGCTGGACAGCGTCGCCGAGAACAGCAACACCCCCACGTCCAAGGCCGTGATCATCCGGATGGAGCCGGCCGAGGGGGAGATTCCCGCTCAGTCCAGGTAGCCCATCTTGCGGCTGATGTCGTGTGCGCTCCGCAGCAGCGTGGGGGAGAGCTCGTGCATCCGCGCCTCGGTGAACCGGTAGGCGGGACCCGAGGCGCTGATCGCGGCGATGACCTCACCCTGGGCATTTCTGATGGGTGCGGCCATTCCGTGCAGGCCGAGCTCCAATTCCTCGAGCGTCACCGCATATCCGCGCTCAAGGGTCTGCGCGAGATCCTTCTCGAGCTTTCCCTTGGCGGTCAGGGTGTGCGGTGTCATCTTTTTCATGTGGGAGGCCGCGAGCATTTCCGTGCGCTCCTGCTCGGGCACATGAGCGAGGAGCACCTTTCCACTGGATGTGGCATGCATCGGGGTGAGCTGGCCGACCCAATTGTGCGTGCTGACCGCCATCGGTCCGCGGACCTGGAGGACGTTCACCGCGTAATGTTCCTGCAGTATGGCGATGTTGACGGCCTCGCCGAATTCCTCCGCGAGTTGCTCGCAGAAGGGGCGGGCCTGTTGGGTCACATCGAAATTGTCGGTGACCGAGCTGGCCAGGCGTACGATGCCGAATCCGATCCGGTACTTTCCCCGGTCGCCCGACTGCTCGACCAAATCGCGCGCCTCGAGCGCGCCCAGCAGACGGAAGGCCGTCGACTTGTGCACGTCGATTTCCGCGGCGATCTCACTGACGCCCGCTTCCCCGCGCCGGGCGAGAATCTCCAGAACGCTCACGGCGCGGTCGACGGACTGCACTCCGGCGCCCGACGAGCCCGTTGTCTCACTGTCTGCGTCATGCTTTCTCATGGCGCGACTATAGGCGCTGTCCGCGGACGGGCGGCAGGGCGATGCGGAAGCGGATCTTCGACTCCATCTTCACGCTCGTCTCCGATAACTGGTGTCTCCTGAATTAGGGCATACACAGCCCGCATTGCCGGTCCTGCTACCCGGGTCGGCGGGAGTCATGCTCCCTCGTACGACGTCTTGACGCGGACACATGAGGGCATGTTCTGTTGCGCGTTGAGCGATGCGTTCCGTAGAGCGCAACCGAGTGTTCTCCTGCGCGTGACGATGCCGCGCGGTCCTCAGTCCCCCACCTCCGGGAGATGCGATGTCCATTCGTGCTGTCGACGAGGCACCACTGAACCGGTTCCACCGAAAACTCACCTGGGCCTGCGCGGGCGGCCCGTTCCTGGACGGCTATCTGCTCAGCATCATCGGCGTCGCGCTGATCGGTATGAAGAGCGAACTCGACCTGAGCACCGGCGAGCTGAGCCTCATCGGCACCTCCGCCCTCGTCGGGATCTTCGTCGGCGGGCTGTTCTTCGGCGCCGTCACCGACAAGCTCGGCCGGGAGGTGATGTACACGATCGACCTCGGGGTCCTGGTGGCCGGCTCCGTGATCTCCCTGTTCGCCACCGAGGCCTGGCAGTTCGTCATCCTCCGGTTCGTCATCGGCGTCGCCGTCGGCGCGGACTATCCGATCGCCACCTCGCTGCTGGCCGAGTGGGCACCCAGCAAGCACCGCGGCCGGCTCCTCGGCATCCTCATCCTCGCCTGGTACGTCGGCGCCGCCGCGGCCTACGTCGTCGGGTACGCGCTCGCCGAGCTCGGAGGCGCCGAGGCCTGGCGCTGGATGCTCGGCTCCAGCGCCGTGGTGAGCGTCGCGGTACTGCTATTGCGGGTGGGAACCCCCGAGTCGCCGCTCTGGCTGGTGAACAAGGGGCGTACGGAACAGGCCCAGCAGAGCGTCGAGAAGGTGCTCGGCACCCGGGTCGCCCTGGAGGAACTCATGGCCGCGTCGGCGGCCGAACAGCGCGTGGACAGCCGCTTCCGCACCCTGTTCCGGGGCATCTATCTGCGCCGGACCCTCTTCTGCGGGATCTTCTACCTCTGCCAGATCACGCCAATGTTCGCGCTCTACACCTTCGGGCCCACGATCCTCGGGGCGTTCGGGCTCGCGGAGGGCAACTCGGGCAACCTCGGGTCCGCGCTGATCAGCATCGTGTTCGTGCTCGGCTGTCTGCCCGCCCTGCGCCTCGTGGACCGGGTCGGCCGCCGGCCCATCATGATCTGGTCCTTCGTGCTGATGGCGATCCCGCTGGCGGTCCTCGGCGGCGGCTCCGCCCTGCCCGTCGCCGTCGTGATCCTGTGCTTCTGCGCCTACGCGCTGGCCTCCGGCGGCCCCACGGTCCTGGAGTGGACCTACCCCAACGAGCTGTTCCCCACGTCGATCCGCGCCACCGCCGGCGGCGTCGCCACGTCGATCAGCCGGATCGGGGCCGCGGTGGGCACCTATCTGCTGCCCCTTTCGCTGAGTGAGCTGGGCACGGGCCCCACCATGCTGATCGGCGCCGGCATCACCTTGGTGGGCTGGCTTGTTTCGTTCGCCTGGGCGGAGGAGACGCTCGGCCGCGGGCTCGCCGAAACGAGCGCGGACCCGACCGCGGGAGCGACCGGCGACGGGGCCGGTACCGCTGTACGCAGGGAGGATTTCGAGCGCTCCTGAAACCCGGCTGAAACACCGCCCCAACTCCCGTGCCCCGCACCGTAGTTGGCGCCGCTCGCGCGGTGCCTTCGAACGGTGCGGGGCACGGGATTTTTGTGTGACGGGACAGTTCTCAGATTCCTCTTGACACGCGCCGTCGACGGAGACGACAGTTTGGGCGTTGCGTAGAACGCGTCAAGGTTCTTCATGCGCAACAGAGTTCGGTGCTTCAACTCATCTTCAAAAGCTCCCCTTCGGCTCTTCTGCCTCCCTCAACAGACTCCGCCGGGTCCCCGTTGCCCGGCCGTCCCCGCAGCAAGGAGCTCAACCGTGACTCACGAGGTTCGCGCAGTGGTCGCCCGCAAGCAGGGCGCCCCCGTCTCCGTGGAGACGATCCTGGTCCCGGAGCCCGGACCGGGGGAGGCGCTGGTGCAGGTGCGGGCCTGCGGCGTCTGCCACACCGATCTGCACTACCGGGAGGGCGGGATCGGCGACGAGTTCCCGTTCCTGCTCGGTCACGAGGCCGCCGGCGTCGTCGAGTCCGTCGGTGACGGGGTCACCGATGTGGCGCCCGGCGACTTCGTCATCCTCAACTGGCGTGCGGTGTGCGGCAGTTGCCGGGCCTGTCGGCGCGGCAGGCCCTGGTACTGCTTCGCGACGCTCAACGCCACGCAGCCGATGACCCTCCTCGACGGCACGCCGCTCTCGCCGGCCCTCGGCATCGGCGCGTTCGCCGAGAAGACCCTCGTCGCCGCAGGTCAGTGCACCAAGGTCGACCGGGCCGCCCCGGCCGCCGCCGCGGGTCTGCTCGGCTGCGGCGTCATGGCGGGCTTCGGCGCGGCGGTCAACACCGGCGGCGTCGGCCGCGGCGACTCGGTGGCCGTCATCGGCTGCGGCGGCGTCGGCATCGCGGCGATCGCCGGGGCGAAGGTGGCGGGCGCGGCCCGCATCATCGCCGTGGACATCGACGAGCGGAAGCTGGCGAAGGCCGAGCGGTTCGGCGCCACGGACACCGTCGACTCCTCCAGGACCGACCCCGTCGAGGCCGTGCGCTCCCTCACCGGCGGCTTCGGCGCCGATGTTGTGGTCGAGGCGGTCGGCCGCCCCGAGACCTACCAGCAGGCCTTCTACGCCCGCGACCTGGCGGGCACCGTCGTCCTCGTCGGGGTGCCCACCCCCGAGATGAAGCTGGAACTGCCGCTCGCCGACGTCTTCGGCCGCGGCGGCGCCCTCAAGTCCTCCTGGTACGGGGACTGCCTGCCCTCCCGCGACTTCCCCGCCCTCATCGACCTCTACCTCCAGGGCCGCTTCGACCTCGGCGCGTTCGTCAGCGAGGAGATCGGCCTGGACGAGGTGGAGTCCGCCTTCGACGCCATGCGCCGCGGAGACGTCCTGCGCTCAGTGGTGACGCTGTGAGCGCGGGGGCGGTCTGAGCCCCCACACCACACACGACTCGCATCGCTTCGGCACCTGCCGCATGTCCGCACGACATCTACCGAGGTGACATCTGATGAGCACCACCAGCCTGCCCCCGAGCCTGATCTCCACGCTGCCCGGCGACTACTACACCGACCCGCAGATCTTCACGCGGGAGCAGGAGCACATCTTCGAGTCCATGTGGTTCTGCGTGAGCCGCGCGGCCGACCTCACCAAACCCGGCAGCTTCCGCACCTACCAGGTGGGCCGGGAGAGCGTCCTCGTCTCGCGCTCCCGCGACGGCTCGGTCCGCGCCTTCCTCAACATCTGCCGGCACCGCGGCGCCAAGCTGTGCACCGAGGAGTCCGGCGAGGTCAAGCGGAACTTCCAGTGCCCCTACCATGCCTGGACGTACGGACTCGACGGCAAGCTGGTCGCCGCACCCAACCTCACGTCCATGCCGGACATCGACCGCACCGAATACGGCCTGGTCAACGTGCACGTCCGGGAATGGCTCGGCTACGTGTGGGTGTGCCTGGCCGAGCAGCCGCCCTCCTTCGAGGACGAGGTGATCGGCGCGGTCAGCGAGCGCCTCGGCGGCGCCGACGCCATCGAGAACTACGCGATCGAGGACCTCGACCTCGGCCGGCGCATCACGTACGACGTTCAGGCCAACTGGAAGCTCATCATCGAGAACTTCATGGAGTGCTACCACTGCGCCACCATTCACCCCGAACTCACCGAGGTTCTCCCGGAGTTCAAGGACGGCCTCGCCGCCCAGTACTTCGTCGGACACGGCGCCGAGTTCGCCGAGGAGGCACAGGGCTTCACCGTCGACGGCTCCGAAGGACTCGACCGCATCCCCTCGGTCGCCGAGGACCAGGACCGTCGCTACTACGCGATCACCGTGCGGCCCCAGGTGTTCATCAACCTGGTCCCGGACCACGTGATCCTCCACCGGATGTACCCGATCTCCCACGACCGCACGATCGTCGAGTGCGACTGGCTGTACCTGCCGCACGTCGTCGAGAGCGGCAGGGACGGCAAGGACATGGAGCGTTCCGTCGAACTGTTCCACCGGGTCAACCAGCAGGACTTTGACGCCTGCGAGCGGACCCAGCCCACGATGAGCTCGCGCGCCTACGCCAAGGGCGGCGTCCTCGTCCCGAGCGAGCACCACATCGGAGAGTTCCACACCTGGCTCCAGGCCAGGCTCGGCACACAGCACGCCAATTGACCGTCCATTTGTTTCCTGGAGGTTCCCCATGATCCCGGTGTGCCGCATCGAAGATCTGCCCCCTGGTGAGTCCATCCGCGTGACCGAGGGCGTGCCGGCCCCGGTCGCCGTCTTCAACGCGGACGGCACGGTGTACGCCATCGACGACACCTGCACCCACCAGGACGCCTCGCTGGCCGACGGCTTTCTCGAGGGCTGCTTCGTCGAATGCCCGCTGCACGAGGCGTCGTTCGACCTGCGCAACGGCCGCCCGACCTGCCCGCCCGCCAAGACGCCCGTCCGCACCCATCACGTCACCGTCAAGGACGGCCAGGTCCTGCTTCACGTCACCGTTGGGGAGCCCGCATGAAGCACATCACCGTCGTCGGAGCCTCGCTCGCCGGCCTCAGCGCCGTCCGGTCGCTGCGCGCCGAGGGCTACGAGGGAGAGATCACCGTCGTGGGGGAGGAGCTGCACCGGCCCTACGACCGTCCGCCCCTGTCCAAGGCCTACCTCAAGGGCGACATCACGGCCGACGCCCTCGAACTCGGGGACGCCGAGGAGTACGAAGCGCTCGACATCCACTGGGAGTTGGGCGACCGGGCCGTGCACCTGGACTGCTTCAACACCTCGGTCATCCTCGGCAACGGGCGCCGGATCGAGACGGACGGCGTCGTCGTCGCCACCGGCTCGACCGCCCGCCGGCTGCCCGGCACGGACGGCCTCGCGGGCGTGCACACCCTGCGCACCCTCGACGACGCCCGGAGCCTGCGCACCGAACTGGTCAGCGGAGTGCCCCGGATGGTCGTCATCGGCGCCGGATTCATCGGCGCCGAGGTCGCCGCCACCGCACACCACCTGGGCCTCGACGTCACCGTGGTCGAGGCGCTCGACACCCCGCTGGAACGCCAGCTGGGCGCCGAGATGGGCCGCCTCTGCGCCTCCCTGCACACCGACCACGGCGTCCGCCTGCTCTGCGGGACCGGGGTCGCGGAACTGGAGAGCGGCGGCGGCCGGGTCACCGCCGTGCGGCTCACGGACGGGCGGCTGCTGCCCGCGGACATCGTGCTCGTCGGAGTGGGGGCCAGGCCGGTCGACGACTGGCTCGCCGACTCCGGTGTGTGGGTGGACAACGGCGTGGTCTGCGACGCGGGCGGCGCCTCCAGCGTTCCCAACGTCGTCGCGGTCGGCGACGTGGCCCGCCGCCCGCACCCCTTCACCGGCCGGCACGCCCGCATCGAGCACTGGTCGAACGCCGCGGAGTCGGCCGCCACCGCGGCCCGCACCCTGCTCACCGGCGAGACCGCCGTGCCCCGGGCCACCCCGCCCTCCTTCTGGTCCGACCAGTACGACGTCCGGATCCAGCTCGCCGGTGTCGTGAACCCCGGAGCCGAGCTCGAACTCGTCGAGGGCAGCTACGAGGACCGGTCCTTCGCGGCCCTCTACAAGGAGGACGGGGTACCCACCGCGGTCCTCGCCATGAACCGCGCCAAGATCTTCAACCGGCTGCGCCGCACCCTGGTCCCCGCCACCGAAAGGATCGAGCCCGCCGCCGTCTGACGGGCCAGCCACCATGTCTTCGCCTCTCCCGCCGTGCCGCACCCCTGATATATCAATGCATGGATGCGGTACGGTGAGGTCCCATCGGGGACACGTCAAGGGAGGGGCGAGATGGCATCTGTGCCTGCCGCCGGGGGCCAGTCGCACGGCGCGACACTGGCCGACCAGGCGTACCAGGAGATCACGGACCGGCTCGTCACCCTGCAGATCCGCCCCGGCGAACCCGTGCACGACGGACGGCTCGCCGCCGACCTCGGCCTCGGCCGCACCCCGGTCCGCGAGGCCCTCAAGCGCCTCGAGACCGAGCGGCTCGTCGTCGCCTTCCCCCGGCGCGGCACCTTCGCCACCGAAGTACAGATCGCCGACCTCGGCCACATCTCCGAGGTGCGTCAGGAGCTCGAACCCCTCGCCGCCGCGCGCGCCAGCAAGCGGGCCACCGCGGCGGACCGGGAGCGGCTGCGCGCCCTGCTCACCCGCGTCGAGGAGGAGTCGCAGACCGCGCCGGAACCCGGCGACGTCGCCCTGCTCCGCCTCGACATGGCGGTGCACCGCGCCGTCTACGCGCTCACGTACAACCCGTACCTCGAAGCCACACTGGTCAACTACGACAACCTCGCGACCCGCATCTGGTGCCTGTTCATCGACCGCCTTGCAGGACTCGAGCAACACGTCCACGAGCACGGGCAGTTGCTGCGGGCCGTCATCGAGGGCGATGCGGCCAAGGCGTCGGCCGTGTCCGCGGAGCACGTGGAGAACTTCGAGCGCGCCATCCGCTCGATCATCTGAGGTCGCCCACCGCCCCTCAACCATGGGGAAAGCGGGGCCCATTGACGCCCGCCACGCCGCGGTTCTAGTGTGCCGATCGCTGGTATATCAATCACGTTCAACTGTCGTGTCAATTACACGTGAACACGCGGCCGCCGCTTCGAGGCGGGCGGTCCGCACTTCTCCCGAACGCCACAAGCCCCAACGGCGGGCCGCTGCTCGGAGGATCCCCATGCCCCATCAGGTCAAGGCCGTCGTCGCCCGCGCGGCAGGCGCACCGGCGACCCTGGAGACCGTGACCGTGCCCGATCCGGGCCCCGGTGAGGCCCTCGTCGACATCCAGGCCTGCGGCGTGTGCCACACGGACCTGCACTACCTCCAAGGCGGCATCGGCACGGAATTCCCCTTCCTGCTCGGACACGAGGCGGCTGGCGTGGTCTCGGCCGTCGGCCCCGATGTGACCGACATCGCCGAGGGTGACTTCGTCATCCTCAACTGGCGAGCGGTGTGCGGAAGTTGCCGGGCCTGCCGACGCGGACGACCCTGGTACTGCTTCGACAGCCTGGGCGCCACGCAGCCCACCACCCTGGACGACGGCACACCCCTGGTCGCCGCCCTCGGCATCGGCGCCTTCGCCGAGAAGGCACTGGTCGCCGCCGGACAGTGCACCAAGGTCAACGCCGCGGCGCCGGCCGCGGCCGCCGGACTGCTCGGCTGCGGCGTCATGGCAGGTTTCGGCGCCGCCGTGCACACCGGCGGCGTCTCGCGCGGCGACTCCGTCGCGGTCATCGGCTGCGGGGGAGTCGGTATGGCGGCCCTCGCCGGCGCCGAACTGGCCGGAGCCACCCGGGTGATCGCCGTCGACGTCGACGCACGCAAGCTCGACCTCGCCGGAAGATTCGGCGCGACCCACACCGTCGACTCCACCGCGACCGACCCCGTACAGGCCGTCCGCGAACTCACCGGCGGCCACGGCGCCGACGTCGTCATCGACGCGGTCGGCCGCCCGGAGACCTACCGGCAGGCCTTCTACGCCCGCGATCTCGCCGGAACCGTCGTGCTCGTCGGTGTGCCGAGCGCCGAACGCACCGTGCAACTGCCCCTCCTCGACGTCTTCGGACGCGGCGGAGCCCTCAAGTCCTCCTGGTACGGCGACTGCCTGCCCTCCCGGGACTTCCCGCAGCTCGTCGACCTCCATCTGCAGGGCCGGTTCGACCTGGACCGGTTCGTGAGCGAGACGATCGACCTCACCGATGTACAGGGCGCCTTCGACCGGATGAGCCGCGGCGAGGTGCTGCGCTCGGTCGTCCGTCTCTGACGACACCACCCGAACCCCTCCCACGTCACGCCACCCTCGTGCACCCATGAACTCCCGGAGGCCCCACATGACCTCGCAGTCCTCGCAGCCCAAGGTGGTCATCATCGGAGCCGGCATCGTCGGCTGCTCCCTCAGCGACGAACTCACCGCCCTCGGCTGGACGGACGTCACCGTCGTCGAACAGGGACCCCTCTTCGCGACCGGCGGATCCAGCTCGCACGCCCCCGGCCTGGTCTTCCAGACCAGCCCCTCCAAGACCATGACCGAGTTCGCCCGCTACACCGTCGAGAAGACCAGCGCCCTCGACCTCGACGGCGACTGGTGCTACCGGCAGGTCGGCGGCCTGGAGATAGCCACCACCCCCGAACGCCTCGCGGAACTCGAACGCAGGCACGGCTGGCTCACCTCCTGGGGCGTCGAGAGCCACCTCCTCGACCCCGCGGAATCCGCCAAGCTGCACCCGCTGATCGACCCCGACGCCATCCTCGGCGGCTACCACATCCCCAGCGACGGCCTCGCCAAGGCGCTGCGCATCGGCGAGGCACAGGCACGCCGCGCCATCGCCCGCGGTGCCACCTTCCTCGGCCACCACACCGTCACCGACATCGAGACATCGGGCGGAGCCGTCAGCGCCGTCGTCACCGACCGCGGCACCTTCCCCGCGGACATCGTGGTGTCCTGCGCCGGATTCTGGGGCCCGCGCATAGGCCGCATGGTCGGCCAGCACGTGCCGCTCGTCCCGATGGGCCACCAGTACGCCACCACCACTCCGCTCACCGAACTAAAAGGCCGCAACAGCCAGTTGGACGAGGCGAACCTGCCGATCCTGCGCCACCAGGACGCGGGCCTGTACTGCCGCGAGCTCGTCGACCGGATCGGCATCGGCTCGTACGCCCACCGCCCCATGCCGATGTCCGCCGACGACGTCGCCCACCCCTCCGACAGCCCGGACCAGCCCTCGAAGCTCGACTTCACGAAGGCCGACTTCGAAGGCGCCTGGGCCGACACCCGCAGGCTGCTGCCCGCCCTGAACGACGCGGAGATCGCCGACGGATTCAACGGCCTGTTCTCCTTCACGATCGACGGCATGCCCCTGATCGGCGAGTCCCCGGAGGTGTCCGGGTTCTGGCTGGCCGAAGCGGTGTGGGTGACCCACTCGGCGGGCGTCGCACGGGCCGTCGCGAAGTGGATGGTCGAGGGCAGGCCCGGCATCGACCTCCACGGGTGCGACATCAACCGCTTCGAGGACGTGCAGCTCGCCCCCGACTACGTGCACGAGCGCAGCTGCCAGAGCTTCGCCGAGGTCTACGACATCATCCACCCGCTCCAGCCGCCGAACCGGCCCCGGCCGCTGCGCGTGAGCCCCTTCCACACCCGCCAGCAGGAACTCGGCGCCGTGTTCCTGGAGGGCGGCGGCTGGGAGCGCCCGCACTGGTACGAGGCCAACGCCGAGCTGCCCGAGGTGTCCCGCATCAGCGACCGCAACGAGTGGGCCTCCCGCTTCTGGTCACCCATCGCGGGCGCCGAGGCCCTGGTCACCCGCGAGCGTGTGGCGATGTACGACATGACCCCGCTCAAGCGCCTGGAGGTCACGGGCCCCGGCGCCCTGGCGTTCCTCCAAGGGCTGTCAACAAACCAACTGGACAAGGCAGTGGGCGCGGTCACCTACACACTCATGCTCGACGAGGCAGGCGGTGTCCTGAGCGACCTCACCGTCGCCCGCCTCGCCGAGGACCGCTTCCAGGTCGGCGCCAACAGCAACCTCGACCTCGCCTGGCTCCGCCGCCACCTGCCCGCAGACGGCACCGTGCAGGTCCGTGACATCACCGCAGGCACCTGCTGCATCGGCGTGTGGGGCCCGCGCGCCCGCGACCTCGTGCAACCGCTCACCGACGCCGACTTCTCGCACGAGAACTTCGGCTACTTCAAGGCCAAGCAGGCCTTCATCGGCGACGTCCCGGTCACCGCGATGCGCCTGTCCTACGTCGGCGAACTGGGCTGGGAGATCTACACCACCGCCGACCTCGGCCAGCGCCTGTGGGACACACTCTGGGCCGCCGGACAGGACCACGGCGTCATCGCCGCGGGCCGCAGCGCCTTCAACTCCCTGCGCCTGGAGAAGGGTTACCGCGCGTGGGGCCACGACATGACCAGCGAGCACAACCCGTACGAGGCGGGAGTCGGCTTCGCCGTCCGTAAGAAGAAGGGCGACTACCTGGGCCTCGACGCGATCCGCGACCTCACCAAGGACACCGTGGACCGCCGCCTCACGGCCCTCCTCATCGACGACGACCACTCGGTGGTGATGGGCCACGAACCGGTCTTCGTGAACGGCCGCCCCAGCGGCTACATCACCAGCGCCGCCTACGGCTACACCCTCGGCCGCCCCATCGCCTACGCCTGGCTCCCCGCCGAACACGCGGAACCCGGCACACAGGTCGAGATCGGCTACTTCGGCGACCGAGTGCCCGCGACGACGGCCGCGGAGCCGTTGTTCGACCCGGAGATGACACGTATCCGGCGGTGACACGGGGTGACACGGGCGTGGCCGTCGTGGGGCCGCCGCCGATTCCCTCGCCGATGTGCATCCATCGCATCGGCAGACGGGGAACAGGAGGCGGCGGTCTCGGCGGGACCAATCCGCGGCCGCGCCGGGTCCGGATTACATCCGGACAGTTCCCGAGCCCGGAGGGCCCCGTGAAGGAAGCCGTACACATCGGCAGAAACCCGTCCACCGAACCGGATCTCCAGGAGTTGGTGGGACGTGTGGCCCTCGGCGACGAGAACGCGTTCGCCACGGTGTACGACATGGTGATGGGACCTGTCCTCGGCACCGTACGCGCCGTGCTGCGCGACCTGGCCCAGTCGGAGGAGGTCGCGCAGGAGATCATGGTGGAGGTCTGGCGCACCGCTCCCCGCTACCGCGCCGACCGTGGCACGGCGATCAACTGGATCCTCACCCTGGCCCACCGGCGCGCCATCGACCGGGTCCGCTCCGTCGAGGCCGCCGCGGCGCGGGACCAGAAGGCCGCACTCCTCGACCACATGCCTGATTTCGACCAGGTCACCGAGCAGGTCGAGGCACGCCTCGAGCGCGAGCAGGTACGCCGCTGCCTGCGCACCCTGACCGAGATCCAGCGCCAGGCCGTCACCCTCGCCTACTACCGCGGGCTGACCTACCGGCAGGTCGCCGAGTCCCTGACACTGCCTCTGGGCACGGTCAAGACCCGGCTGCGCGACGGTCTCATCCGGCTCCGCGACTGCCTGGGGGTGACCGCGTGACCACAGCCGACCTGCACACGCTGACCGGCGCCTACGCGCTGCACGCGCTGTCCGACGAGGAGCGTGCCGACTTCGAGCGGCACCTCGCGCACTGCGAGGCATGCGCCCAGGAGTGTGCCGAACTCACCGCGACCGCGGCCCGTCTCGGCCTGGCCGCCACCGTCGCGCCCCGCCCCGATCTGCGCGGTCAGGTACTGCGCCGGATCACCACGGTCCGCCAGGACTCGCCCCGTGAGCCGGCCCTGTCCCGGGCCGGACGCACGGCGGGCACCAGGCCGCGGCTGCTGTCGCGGTGGGCGCTCGCCGCCTGCTTCGCGGCCGCCGCCGCGCTCGGCGGCACCGCCGTGTGGCAGCACCAGCGCGCCGAGGACGCCCAGGAACAGGCCCGGCAGGCGGACCAGGCCAACGACCGGATCGCCGCCGTGCTCGCGGCGCCGGACGCCAGGACCGGCTCGGCGGAACTGGGCGACGGCGCGAGCGGCACCGTCGTCGTCTCCAAGAGCCAGGACCGCGCCGTGTTCATCGCCTCGGGGATGGCGCACCCGCCGCGGGGCAAGGTCTACCAACTCTGGTACGACGACGACGGAACCATGCGTTCGGCAGGGCTCATGAACACCGACCGCAGCGACCAGGCCGTGCTGCTGAGCGGTGCCGTGGACGGGGCATCGGGCATGGGTATCACCGTGGAGCCGGCCGGTGGCTCGGAGCAGCCGACGACCGACCCGGTGGCGCTGATGCCGCTGCCCGCCTGAGCCGTCGGCCGCTGGGACCCCGCCCGGCGGCGGGGTCCCCGCCCGAGTCAGCGGCGGGGCGGCAGCGGAAAGAAGCCGCTGGTGCGGGCCGCGTACCCGGCATAGCCGGGACGCTCGGCCATGTGCCGTTCCAGCAGCCGTTTTCCGCTGCCCTTGGTCAGCAACAGGCTCATCACCAGCGGAGACACGACACAGACGGCCGCCGCGCCGAGCGAGTCGCACACGATCAGGAACAGGCCCCACCAGACGCAGAAGTCCCCGAAGTAGTTCGGGTGACGGGTGTACCGCCACAGCCCCCGGTCCATGATCCGGCCCTTGGCCGCGGGATCCGCCTTGAACCGGGCCAGCTGCGCGTCCCCCACCGCCTCGAAGAACATGCCCACCGCCCACAGCAGCGTCCCGGCCCACGCGAAGCCGGTCGTGGGCCCCGTCACGTACTGCGCGGCCTGCACGGGCAAGGACACGAGCCAGACCAGCGCGCCCTGGAGGAGATACACCATGCGCAGGGCGTACAGATTCCGGTTTCCGGGGGCCTGGGACAGCATCCGCTCGTAGCGCGGGTCCTCGCCGTGACCGCGCCCGCGCCGCGCGATGTGCACGGCAAGGCGCAGACCCCACATCACCGTCAGTACGGTCACCAGAACCCGCCGCCCCGGATCGCCGGTGCCCGCCGACACCAGGAAACCCACCACGGCGACCGCGGCGAACCCAAGACCCCACGCCACGTCGACGATCCGGTGCACACCCTTGCGCACGGCCACGGCGAACGTGACGAGCATGACGGCGAACGCGGCGGCGGCCGCCCACCCGAGACCGGTCGCGAAGTCGGCCCAGGCGAAGCCGCTCATGACGCGTCCAGACCGGGGTACCAGTCCCGCGGCGTCGCCGGGACACCACTGCGCCCGGCGGCCGTCGGGCGGACCGAGAGGATCTGGTCGACGCCCATGCGCCGCTCCTCGAAGGCGAGGGCGCCGCCCACCAAGTACAGACGCCACACGCGGGCCGTCTCCTCACCGACGAGCGTCACGAACTCGGACCAGCGTTCCTCCAGCGTGCGATGCCACGCGCTGACGGTGCGCACATAGTTCTCGCGGAGCGACTCCACCGACCGCACCTCCAGACCGGCCGTCTCCAGCAGGCCCACGGTCTCGCCCAGCGGCCGCATGTGCATGTCGGGCGCGATGTACGCCTCGATGAACGCGCCGCCGCCCGGAGCCGTCGACCCACGCGACATCTGCTGGACCAGGACGCGTCCCGCGGGCCGCACCAGACGGTGCAGCGCGGCGGCGAACGCCGGGTACTCGGCGTCCCCGACGTGTTCGCCCATCTCGACCGTGGCGACCGCGTCGTAGTCGCCGCCGGTGATGTCCCGGTAGTCCTGGCACACCACGTGCACCCGGTCCGTGAGGCCCCGCGCGCGCACCTGCTCGTCCACGTACGCCGCCTGCTCGCGGGCCAGGGTCACCGCCGTGACCTGTACCTCGAGCCGTTCGGCCGCGTACAGCGTCAGGGAGCCCCAGCCGCAGCCGATGTCGAGCAGCCGGGCCCCGGGCAGCAGGCCGAGCTTGTGGCAGATCAGCTCCAGCTTGGCGCGCTGCGCGTCGGCCGCGGTGAACTCCGGTCCTTCTCCCGCCCAGTACCCGCACGAGTACGCCATCGTCTCGTCCAGGAGCAGCCGGTAGAAGGCGTTGGACAGGTCGTAGTGGTGGCTGATGGCCTCCCGGTCACGGGACCTGCTGTGCAGGGCTCCGCGCAGCCGTGCCTGCGACGCCGGCGGGGCCGGGGGAGGGCCCACCGCGCCGAGGCGGGCCGCGGCGCCCGCCGCACGGGCGCGACCGGTCAAGGAGAGGCGGGGTACGTGCAGCTTCCGTTCGCGGGCCGCGGACCACATGGCGCGCAGCCCGGCCGCCAGGTCCCCTTCCACGTCGATCTCGCCGGTCACATACGCCTGTGCCAGCCCCAACTCGCCGGGATTCCACAGCAGTCGGCGCAGCGCGCGGCGGGAGCGCACGACGACCACGGGGCTGTCGGCCGGGCCCGCCTCGGTGCCGTCCCAGGTGCGCAGGCGGACCGGGAGCGGCCCGCCGAGCGCGGTCTCGGCGAGGGCGGCGAGGCGGTGGGCGGCGCCGGTCATCGGCTGATCTCCTCCTTGGTGAGCAGGTACTGCTGTACGTCGAGGTACCCGGAGCGGAACCCGGCCTCGGAGTAGGCGAGATAGAACGTCCACATGCGCTGGAACGTCTCGTCGAATGCGAGCGCGGCGACCGCGTCGGCCCGCTCGGCGAACCGTTCCCGCCACAGCCGCAGTGTCTCCGCGTAGTGCGCGCCGTAGCTGTCGCGGCGGGCGATCGTGAGGCCGGTGTGGTCGCGTACGGTCTCGGCGATGGCGTCGACGGACGGCAGCAGCCCGCCGGGGAAGATGTACTTCTGGATCCAGGTGTACGTGGACCGGCTCGCCAGCATCCGGTCGTGCGGCATCGTGATGGCCTGCAGCGCGACCCGGCCACCCGGCGCCAGGCGTGCGTCGAGGGTACGGAAGTAGGTGGGCCAGAACTCGGCGCCGACCGCCTCGACCATCTCGACGCTGACGACGGCGTCGTAACTGCCGCGCGCCTCGCGGTAGTCGCACAGCTCGACGGTGACACGGTCGGCGAGCCCGGCCGCAGCGACGCGTTCCAGGGCGAGTTCGCGCTGTTCGCCGGAGAGGGTGAGCGAGGTGACCCGGGCCCCGCGTGCGGCGGCGCGGATCGCGAGCTCGCCCCAGCCGGTGCCGATCTCCAGGACCCGGCTGCCCTCCCGCACTTCGGCGAGGTCGAGGAGCCGGTCGATCTTGCGGCGCTGGGCGTCGGCGAGCAGGCTCCGGTCGGCGGGCAGGCCGCGGAACACGGCCGAGGAGTAGCTGAGCGTCTCGTCGAGGAAGAGCGCGAACAGGTCGTTGGACAGGTCGTAGTGGTGGCTGATGTTGCTCCGCGATCCGGCCGGGGTGTTGCGCCGCGCCGAGGGCTGACGCGGGGCCCACAGCCCGCGCAGCCGCTGGAGGGGTGTGGGCACCAGCTCGGGCGTGTGCGCGGCGAGGACGGTGAGGGCCGCCACCAGATCGGGCGCGTCCCACTCACCGGCCATGTACGACTCACCGAACCCGATCAGCCCCTGCTTGCCGATGCGGCGGTGGAACGCGTCCGGCCGGTGGATGTGCAGGACAGGGCCGCCCCTGCCGAGCTCGGTGCCGTCGGCGAACCGCACACGCAGCGGCAGTTCACGCAGGGCACGGCGGACGACGGCCGCGGCGACGGCGGTCCGGGGCGGCGAGGCAGCCGGTGGCGCGGCCACGTCGGGCCACCTGGCCGGGTCCACGGGGAGGTGAGTGGGCCCGGCCGGGGGAGCCGTGGCGGGGCGGGTGTCGCCGGTTCTCATGAGGTGTTCTCCGAAGTGCTGTGTTCGTGCTGGTCGGGACGCGGCTGGACGGGCAGACCCCGCAGATACAGCCGGATGCCGTGCAGGCGAATGGCCGCCGACACCGCGAGCGTGGACCACGGGCTGCGCGCCGCGAGCCCCAGCAGGGTTCGTGCACGTACTTCCTTCCTGGTGCCGCGAACGGTTGCGGTGAACGGCCTGCAGCCGTCGCGCTCCAGGTGCACGGTGAGGTCCACCCGGCCCCCGGGCGCGGGCAGACGCATGCGGTAACGCCCGTCGACGGGGAAGAACGGCGAGACGTAGAACTCCTTGTCCGTCGACGCCCGGCCCGCGGCGTCGGGCCACAGCAGATAGCCGTGGCGTCCGCCGTACGTGTTGTGGACCTCGGCGACGACGCAGCGCAGGGCACCGCCGGGGGTGTGGCACCAGTACAGGGTGAGCGGGTTGAACACGTAGCCGAAGACGCGCGCGTGGGTCAGCATGACGACCGGGCCGCCGTCCAGATCCACTCCCTGCTCGGCGAGGAAGGCGTCGAGCCCGGAGCGGAGGGACGACTGCCGGTCGCCGCCGAAGTGGTCGCGGGCGTCAAAGCCCGCCAACGCCCGGAGCGGAAAGGGTAGTTCGGGCGGATGATCCGGGTCGATCAGCCACATGTACGTGCGGTGGCGCAGCGCGTAACGGCGCGGCGCGGTGCGCACGTGGGCGATCGTGACGCTGTACAGAGCCGGGGCCGCGCTCACCATGACACCCCCAGGGCCGCGGCGGCCGCGACGCCAGAGGCACAGCCGTCCTCGTGGAAGCCCCAGCCGTGGTAGGCGCCGGCGAACGCGGTCGTGGAGGTGCTCAGTCCGGGAAGCAGCCGCTGGGCGGCCACCGACTCCGGTGTGTACACCGGGTGTTCGTAGACCATGCGGGCACGGACCAGGTCCGGATCGACACGGTCCTCGCCGCCGAGCGTGACGATGTAGGTCTCGGGTGCGTCCAGGCGCTGGAGCCGGTTCATGTCGTAGCTGACCCGCACCCGGTCGGCGCCCGACCCGCAGGACGGCATCAGATAGTTCCAAGAGGCCCTGGCACCCCGGGCGCGCGGCAGCAGCGCGGTGTCGGTGTGCAGGAGCGTGGCGTTCCGGGAGTACCGGAACGCGCCGAGCACCTCCTTCTCCCGGGGCGTGGCATCCGCAACCAGCCGCAGCGCCTGGTCCGGGTGGGTGGCGACGACCACTGAGTCGTACGTGTGCGTGAAGCCGTCGGCGGCGGTGAGGTCGGCCCCGTCGGGATGGCGCCGCACGAGCCGTACCGGCGACCCGAGGCGCACCTCGTCGAGGTTCCGCGCCACCCGCTCCACATAGCTGCGCGAGCCTCCGGTCACGGTGCGCCAGGTCGGTGACCCGCCCACCGAGAGCATCCCGTGGTGCTTCAGGAACCGGAACAGATACGCGGCCGGATAGCGCATCGCCGTGGTGGCGTCGCACGACCACACCGCCGACACGAGAGGCGTCATGAAATGCGTACGGAAGTACGGCGAGAAGCCCTCGCGATCGAGGAACCCACCCAGCGTGAGCTGCGACTCCGCGTCGCGTTCGAGCAGCCGTCGCGCCGCCCGGTGGAAGGCGGGCACCTGTGCGAGCAGCCGCAGATAGCCGGGGCGCAGCGCGTTGCCGGGCTGCGCGAACAGCCCCGCGATACCCCGCGCACCGGCGTACTCCAGTCCGCAGCCCTCGCACCGCACCGACATGCTCATCTCCGACTCCTGCGTGGCGACGCCGAGCTCGGCGAACAGGCGCAGCAGGTTCGGATAGGTGGCGCCGTTGTGCACGATGAACCCGGAGTCGACCCGATGGCTCGCCCCGTCCGGCGAGGTCAGGTCGTGGCTGTGCGCGTGCCCGCCGAGACGGTCGTCGGCCTCGTACAGGGTGACGTGGTGTCTCCGGGCGAGTACGTGCGCCGCGGTGAGCCCGGCGACGCCGCTGCCGATCACGGCGGTGCGCCGCCGCCCCACCGTCCTTGGGGTGGCATCCCCCGAGCCGCCTCCTGGGACCGTCGACATCGCCTCTCCTCTCACCCGCCCGCGCATGCTGTCTCACGGGTAATCCGGAGCCGATCACGCGGTGGATTGGCGGAGAGGCGGAGTGCGGGCACCGGCCCCCGGCTCAGCTCTTGGGCATCAGCACGCTGTCGATGATGTAGACGGTGGCATTGGCGGTCTTTACGTTGCCGCAGACCACGTTCGCCGAGCCGTTGACCTTGTAGGACTCCCCGGAGCCCGCGGTGGTCAGCTTCGACTTCTCCAGCGTCTCGAACGAGCCCTTCTCCAGGTCCTTCGGCGTGAGCTTCTTGCCGACCACGTGGTATGTGAGGATCTTGGTGAGCTGCGCCTTGTCGTTGAGGACCTTGTCCAGGTCCGCCTTCGGGATCTTGGCGAAGGCGTCGTTGGTGGGCGCGAAGACGGTCACGTTCTCGGCGTTGTTGAGGGTGTCGACCAGGCCGGCCTTCTTCACCGCGGTCACCAGGGTGGACAGGTCCGGGTTGTTCGACGCGGCGGTGGCGACCGGGTCCTTCGCCATGCCGTCGAACGAACCCGCACCGTCCTTCGGCACGGACGAACAGGCCGCGCCGAACGGCTTGCTCATGGTCGAGGTGTCGTCCGAGGGGCTGGTCTTGTCGCTCTCCTCCGACGCGGAAGAGGAGGCGCTGTCGGAGCCGCTGTCCTTGGAACCACTGTCGGAGCAGGCGGTCAGCGCGAGCGGCAGCATGGCTGCGGCGGCGACGGCGACGGCGGCACGGCGGGTACGAGTGCGCATGGCAATCACTCCACGATCGAATCAGTGGGAGCTTCTTCGCTCCCGGCACACGTAATCCGGGGTGGACGGGGATGCGGATTGGTCGATTCCCCGAACGGGTGAAGACTGGCGGTCCGATGGCGGCACCCACCAATCCGCACCCCGCGCGAGAACGTATTCCGGGGCATGGACGGCAACGTGACACACCACCGGCCCCGCGGGGCCACGCGCCCGGCCCTCGGCGCCCTGAGCGGGCTGCTCGCCGGATACACGGCCCTCACCGTCGCGGAGCTTGCCTCCGCGGCCGTACGGCCCGAGTCGGGACCGGTCGTCGCGGTCGGCGGGGCGGCCATCGACCGCACCCCGCCCGCCGTGAAGGACTGGGCGATCCGGCAGTTCGGCACGGACGACAAGCTGGTGCTGCAACTGGGCATCCTCGTCGTGCTCTCGCTCCTGGCCCTGATCCTGGGCATGGTGGCCAACCGATGGCGACTCGTCGGCTCGTTCGGGGTGCTGGCTTTCGGCGGCATCGGCGCGCTGGCCGCCACCGGCAGGCCCGACTCGACGGGCGCGATCGACGCCCTGCCCTCCTTGGCGGGCGGGGTCGTGGGCACGGCCCTGCTGTACTGGCTCACCGGACGTCTCGAGGCCTCCATTGGGCCCGCGGCGGCGCGCGACTTCGGTGAATCTGGATCTGGATGGGACCGGCGCGGATTCATCATCGCGGCCACCGCCGCGGCGGCCGCCTCGACCGGAGCCGGAGTGCTCGGCCGGTCGCTGAACGGCTCCCAGGTGCAGAACGCCGTCGCCTCACGCAAGGACGTGGTGCTGCCCGCGCCCTCGTCGAAGGCCGCTCCCACACCGCGCGGCGCCGCCCTGCGCATCAACGGCATCAGCCCGTACGTGACACCCGACGCGGACTTCTACCGCGTCGACACGGCCCTGATCGTCCCCAAGGTCGACGCCACCACCTGGAAGCTCCGCATCCACGGCAAGGGGGTGTCCCGCGAACTGACACTGACCTTCGCGGACTTGCTGAAGCTGCCGCTCATCGAACGCACCATCACCCTGACCTGCGTGTCCAACGAGGTCGGCGGCCCCTACGCCGGTAACGCCCGCTGGATCGGAGTCCGTCTCGCCGACCTCCTGAAGCGGTGCGGTGTCGAACCTCCGTCGAAGGGCGGCCCCGCCGACCAGTTGGTGGCACGCTCCGTGGACGGCATGACCATCGGCAGCCCGGTCGAGGACGTGATGGACGGACGGGACGCGATGCTCGCCGTCGGCATGAACGGCCAACCGCTGCCCTTCGTGCACGGCTTCCCCGTCCGCATGCTCGTCCCCGGCCTGTACGGCTATGTGTCCGCCTGCAAATGGATCCAGGACATCGAGCTGACCACGTTCGACGCCTACGACCCGTACTGGGTCAAGCGGGACTGGGCCCGGCGCGCCCCCATCAAGACCCAGTCCCGCATCGACACACCGAAACCCTTCGCCCGCCCCGAGGCGGGCACCGTCATGGTCGCCGGAGTCGCCTGGGCGCAGCACCGCGGCATCGACAAGGTCGAGGTCCGCGTCGACGACGGCCCCTGGCAGGAGGCCCGCCTCGCCGCCGAGGACACCCGCGACACCTGGCGACAGTGGTCCTACGCATGGCAGGCCACCAAGGGCAGCCACACCCTCACGGTCCGGGCCACAGACCGCACGGGCACCACCCAGACGGCGAAGCGCACACCGACCGTGCCCGATGGGGCGTCGGGGTGGCACTCCGTGGTGGTGACGGTGGACTGAGCGACGGCGGCCCGTCGCCGAGGGCGTCCGCCGCCTCCGTGCCTCGACGGTGTGTGCGAGGCGGGTCAGCTCAGGTAGGCGCTGCACCCGGTGGAGTTGCGGATCCACTTGTGGGAGCTGATCGCGTTGTTGGCCGACTTGCCGTTGCTGAACTTGTCGTTGGACTTCTTCGACCAGTTGCGGTCGTTGTCCTCGTCCTTGTCCTTGCCGAGGTAGTCGCGGCAGTTCTTCGAGCCGTACGAGTACACGTAGCCGGCCTTCGCCGCGTTGTACCGCTTGTCGCAGTTGTGGGACGCCGCCTGCGAGCCGGAGCCGGAGCCGGCGATGTCCGACGGTGAGGTACGGGTTCAGCCGTGATCGCGGACGATCGGGCGGGCCCGGACGAGCGCCTCGTCGGTCAGGCGCAGATAGGTGTCGACCTCCTTTCGGTAAGCCGGGCCGATGGTGTCCTCGCGGTAGGAGCGCTCCAACGCCCCGACCCGTTCGGCGAGTTCGGTGGAGCGTGCGCACGTGGCCTCGGCGACGGCGAGCCGCACCTGGGAGCGGTGTGCGCGGTCAGGGCCCAACGATGCGTCCAGAGACGGGAGGTGGTCGCGGATCTGTTGCGGGGAGCGGTACGAGAGACCCTTGCCGCGCATGCACCGCGACCACCACCCGACGGCGGTCGTGTACCGCGGGTCACGGGTGACCTTGTCGGCGTACAGCGGGGTGAGCCCCTGGGCGGTCTTGCTCGCCCGAAACCATGCGCGGAGGTCCCCGTACAACTGCTCGCGGGCCGACGCGAGGCAGCCCTCCAGGCTGGTGCCGGTCCGGCCGCCCGAGGGCAGCCGGACGCTGACGGTGCGGCTGTCCGCCGGACCGAAGAGTGTCCGCTCCCAGTGAGTCCGAGCTTCGGGCGAAAGCCCCCTGAGGTGCGCGGTGTTGCGGTCCTGCCCGCGCTCCCGCTCCGCCACCCGGTCGAACCGGTCGCCGTAGCCGTTCCTGCGCGCCCAGCCGACGTCGTCGAGAACGAGGCCGACCGTCCGCATCTCGTCCGGGCGCGGCGCCCGGCCCGGCCGGTAGGGCTGCTCGTGCCGAGCCATGCAGCGCCCGGTGAGCAGCTGCTCGGCCCGGTCCAGCGTGCCGAGCTCGACATCCGTGGGCCAAGCGGTCCGCTTGGTGTCACCCGTGGTGCCGGCCTGAGCGCCCGCGCAGCCGGTGACGGCGACGAGCGCGAGGGTCGCCGCCCCCAGCGCGGCGTGTGTGCGACTCATGATGCCTCCGTACGAATCCCCCGTGGAGCCCTGCCTTTCCGCGAAGTTCGCGGCGATCTGAAGGTAGGAGGCGGGGCGGAGGCGCTCCCACGTCTTTCGGGCGAGCCCGAAACAGCTGAGGAGTACGCGGGGGTACGTGTGCGGGCTCAGCCCGCCGCGGCGCCGCTGAGCAGATGGCTGCCGAGCTGCGTGAGGCTGTGCTGCATCCGGTGGCGTTCCCGGGTGCTCGCGATGAGCCCGGCGCGTCGCAGCACCGCCGCGTGCTCGCTCGCCGAGGACAGCGAGACCCCGGCCAGGTGCGCCAACTCCGTTGTCGTACACGGCTCTTGGAGTGCCTGAAGCACCGCCGCGCGGGTGTGCCCGAGCAGAGGGGCGAGCCGCGGGCCCGGCCCGTCGGCCGGCTCCGGAATCAGTGGCCGGGCCGGATACACCAGGACCGGCCACAGCGCCTCGTCCAGCAGCGCGACCGGCGTGCGCCGACAGAAGTACGAGGGCACGAGGAGCAGTCCGCGCCCCTGGAGGCGGATGTCCCGCTGGACGGGGTAGTCCGCGACCAGCACGGGAGCCTCCCAGCGCAGGACGGGCGCGAAGGTGCGCAGCATGGCCTCCGTGCCGAGCCTGCCCTGCGCACCTGTCCGATGTCGCCGGTCGCCCTCGACGCGGGCCGCGATCTCCGGCCAGGCCGGCGCGAGCACGGAGGCGTGATAGATGCGCAGGGCCCGGCCGAGCCGGTGCACCACGCCCAGGTCCCCGGCGGCCAGAGGCCGGGCCCAAGCGGGCAAGGTGGCGTTCTGCGCCGCCAACAGCGTCATCTCCGCGCGTAGTTGACGGCGGGGAGTGGACAGGACGGCGTCGATACCGCACTCGAGCCCGGCGAGTCCGGCCGCCGGTGTCAGGAAGTCCGGGAAGTAGCCGCGCGGCGGCATGAGCGGTGACAGCATGCCAAGCGCGCTCATGTCGCGCGGGCACTGCCGCCTCCGCCACGAGTTGAGCACCGGCTCGCGCCGCATTTCCCGGAGCTGATGCAGACTCAGCACGATTTCCCAGAGCGGGTCCGGTTCCTCGGCGATCCTGGTGCGGGCCAGATCCCCGGCACTGAAGTGAATACGCAGCACGGCTTCCCCCGAATCCGCCACGGCGTTGGGTGGGGCGGACGCGCGCTCCGGGGTGGTCTGTTGAACCGGAACGTGCGCCGTCCTGAAGTGTCCTATGCTGGGACCATAGTGGCGAGAACGGCGGTTCTCAAGGCGGCGCGCGAGGCGCGCCGGGCGCTCAAGGGGCGTGCGGGGGCAGTGAGTTGATCAGCCGATGGGCATTCGGCGGCGAGTCGTTTGGAGGAGGCGTCCCGTTGATACCGGACGACCTGCGGGTGCACGTGGTCGAGGTGGCGGACGAGCTGTTCTACACCCACGGTGTCCACACGGTGACGATGCACCGGATCCGCGACGAGGCGGGGGTGCCGCTGAAGCGGCTGTACCAGATGTTCCCCTCCAAGGATCTCCTCCTCGCGGCCTGCCTCGACCGGCGTGACCAGGTGGCGCGTTCCGCGATCGGGCAGCGTGTCGGGTCGATCGAGGACCCGGTCGCGAAGATCCTCGGCCCCTTCGACTTCCTGGACGACTGGTTCCGTCAACCGGGCTTCCACGGCTGCGTGTTCGCGGGCGCCTTCGGCGAGGTGGGCGCCGCCGCGCCGATCGTCGTGAAGGCCGTGCAGACCCACAAGCTCGCCCTGCGCGCGCTCCTGACCGAACTGGTGGAGGAGGCGGGCATCCGCGACCCGGTGGCGGTGGGTGCCCAGTTGGCCGTGCTGTTCGACGGGGCGATGGCCCTCGCGACGTTCTCCGGCGACGCGGACGCCGCGCTGCACGCACGCAAGGCGGCACAGGCGGTGCTGGCCGCGGAACTGTGACGGCTGAGCACGGCATATCCGTGCGTAGGCGTCACAGTCCCCAGTCCCCAGTCCCCGGCCCACGCGGCGGCCGGGGCGCGTTACGTGCAGGGGACACGGTGTGAAAGAATTCCACCCTGCCGGTGCGAGCACGGTCCCCCTGGAGACCGTCGACGCCACCATCTCTTCTTCCGTTCTCCGGATGCCGCGGCCGCTTTCTCCCCGGTCGCGCCGTGTCCGGACGTCGGCATGAGCGAGTGGGGCAGGACGCCCGCCCCGGCGCCTGCCCCAGTCCACCTCGCGCGACGGAACGACGGAACCAAGCCACATGACACAACTGGATGAGACGGCCGCGCCCCCGAGCGCCCCGGGCCCGGTGGACAGCACGGACGGCGCGGACGGTACGGGCGGTGGTGACAAGCCCAGCCGCTACGCGAAGAAGGCGGTGTTCGCCTCCTCCCTCGGCTACGCGATGGACGGCTTCGACCTGCTGATCCTGAGCTTCGCGCTCTCGGCCATCTCCGCCGACCTGGGCCTGGACAAGGCGCAGGGCGGTTCGCTCGCCACCATCACGCTCATCGGCGCCGTCGTCGGCGGACTCGTGTTCGGGATGCTCGCCGACCGGATCGGCCGGGTGAAGGTCCTCACGTACTCGGTGATCTTCTTCGCCGTCTTCACCGGCCTCTCGGCGCTCGCGACCTCCTACGGCGAGCTGTCCGCGTTCCGGTTCCTCGCGGGCGTCGGCATCGGCGGCGAGTTCGGCATCGGCATGACGCTCGCCGCGGAGGCGTGGCCGAGCAAGAAGCGGGCGCGCGCCACCTCGCTGGTCGCGCTCGGCTTCCAGGCGGGTGTGCTCGCGGCGGCGCTGATATCCGCGCCGGTGATCGCGGCATGGGGCTGGCAGGGACTGTTCCTGATCGGCGCGGTGCCCGCGGTCGTCGCCATCGCGCTGCGCTCCCGGCTGCACGAACCCGAGCAGTTCACTCGCACCCGCGACGAGGGCAAGGGCCTGTCGACGCTCGCCTCGCTCAAGCTGCTGGTGAAGGACGGCCCCACGGCTCGTGCCAGCTTCGGCGTCCTCGTCCTGACCTCGGTCCAGAACTTCGGCTACTACGGCATCATGACGTGGCTGCCGACCTACCTGAGCGAGCGGTTCGGCTACAGCCTCACCAAGTCGTCCGGCTGGACCGCCGTCACCGTCGTCGGGATGGCGCTCGGCATCCTGCTCTTCGGTGAACTCGCCGACCGCCTCGGCCGCCGCAGGACGTTCTGGCTGTTCCAGGTCGGCGCGGCCGTCTCCGTCCTCGCGTACAGCCAGCTCGTCTCGCCCTGGGCGCTGCTCGTCGGCGGCGCCGTGATGGGCCTCTTCGCCAACGGCATGACCGGCGGCTACGGCGCGCTGATGGCCGAGCTGTACCCGACGCAGGTACGGGCCACAGCGCAGAACACTCTGTTCAACATCGGCCGCGCGGTGGGCGGCTTCGCGCCCGTCGTCGTGGCGCTCTGCGCGGACCAGTGGGGCTTCGCGGTCGCCATCGGGCTGCTGTCCGCGATCTACGTCGCCGACATCCTCGCCATGTTCGTCATCCCGGAGCGCAAGGGCGAGCGGCTCGCCTGAGGGCTTGTGACGGCACCCGCGCAGGGTGCTCGCCTTCGGCGCGGTCGGGCCGCATGCTGGGACCGGACGCCCGCGCCGAAGGGGAGGACGCCGTGACCGATCGCGATCAGGACCTGCGCACCCAGAAGATCTGGGCCCGCGACGCGCCCCACTACGACGGCTGGATGCGCCGCTTCGACCGCCACATGCTGCGCGGCGGCCGCGCCCGGCTGTGCGCGCGGGCCGAGGGCCGGGTTCTGGAGGTCGCGGTCGGCACCGGCCTGAACCTGCCGCACTATCCCAAGGGCACCGACCTGACCGGGGTCGACCTCTCCCCGGACATGCTGGCCCGCGCCCGGGTGCGGGCGGCCGATCTGGGCGTCGACGCCACGCTCAGCGAGGCGTCCGCGACCCGGCTCCCGTTCCCCGACGACTCCTTCGACTCGGTCGTCTGCGCGCTGGCCCTGTGCTGCATCCCCGACGACCGCGGGGCCGTCGCCGAGATGCGGCGCGTCCTCGCGCCCGGTGGCTCGCTCCTCCTGCTCGACCACGTCATCAGCCACAAATTCGCCGTCCGCACGCTCCAGCGGGCCCTTGAGCCGTTGACGCTGAAACTCGCGGACGACCATCAACTGCGCCGCCCGCTGCACCTCGTACGAGAAGCGGGATTCGACGTCGTCGAGCGCGAGCGCTACAGCCTCGGCGTCATCGAACGGCTCGTCGCGGTCCAGCCTTCGCCGCACTGAAGGAGTCGAGGACGGCGGCGAGGTCCGTGCCCGCGCGCAGGAGTGCCACGGAGCGCGCGGCGATCCGGTCGAGCCGCTCTTCGAGGATGCGGCGGACCCGCTCCGGTCCGCCGTGCTCCCGCATCGCGCCCAGCGAGCCGATGATGTCCCGCACCGCCGGGATGCCGTACCCGCTGCCGCGCAGCGCCGCGACGATCCTGGCCGCGCCGATCGCGGCCGGGCCGTAGCGCCGCGCCCGCTGTGATGTCACTCGCTCGGGCGCGACGAGGCCCTCCCGCTCCCAGAACCGCAGCGTCGAGGCGCGGACGCCGAGCGCGGCGGCGAGCTCGGTGATGGTCATGGTGTCGGCGCCCTCGACCGTTCCGTGGTCGGTCGGCTCGGACTCGATCGCCCACAGGGCCTGCTGCGCGCGCAGCACCTCGTCGCGTTCACGCGCCAGCGAGACATGCACGGCGCCGACCGAGGCCGCCGCCTCCTCGACCGTCCGCGTCCACAGTCCCGCCATCAGCTGCCTGGCGGCGACGGGCCCCATGGCCCCGGCGAGCCCCCGATAGGCGCGCAGCGCCCGCACATGGACGGGTGCGTACGCCCGATAACCATTGGCCGACCGGACGGCCGCCGGGACGACCCCGAGCCGCTCCAGATCGCGCACCTGCTGCACGGAGTACCCCGACTCCCTGGCGACATCGACGGTCCTCAACGCGCTCTCGACGGCCATCGATCCCCTCTCAACCCCTCTCAACCCCACACAAGCACTTCAAGTAGATGCTTGAACCATGACCAGCGACACGAGTATGGAACACCTCATCAAGACCGTGCGCGGCTTCGACGGCGCGCTCGTCCTCGCTCCGGAGCCCGGTGGGGACTTCCCCGAGATCGCGTGGGGCGACGCGTTCTTCTACTACGCGCCGGACGGCCAGGTCCCGCAGGCCACACAGCCGTACGGCACGATCGTCACCAAGAACTACCCCGGCGACGAGCTGTCCGACCTGGACGCCCCCGACCGTCTGCGCGTGAACATCCAGGTGGACCGGGCCGCGTTTCCGGCACTCACTGGAGACTCCGCGCCCGACTCTGCGCCCGATTACGCGGCCGTCGACACCGTGCTGCCGCACCCGGTGTATGGCGCTCAGAGCTGGATCTGCGTCGTCAATCCCGGCGAGCGGACGTCCGAGTCGGTCCTGCGGCTGCTGCGCACCGCGCACGACGCCGCACGGTCCCGCTACGAGCGCCGGCGCCAGGCGTGATCAGCAGACCGTGCCCGGCCGGGCGGCCGTCGACCGCAGCAGCTCCCGTACGAGGTCGAAGTCGACGGCGGCCGCCTTCCGGAACCGCAGGCAACCCTTGCCCATGTCCTGCCCGGCGAGCCGCTCGGCGTGGGCCTCGCGCACGTCGCCGCGCATCAGATAGAAGGAGATGTACTGCTTCTGGCTCGCGAAGGCGATCTCGGCGACACCGTCCCGCTCGTAGGCGGGCATGCCGTACGCCATGACCTCGGTGAAGCCGGTCAGCTCGGAGCGGCACAGCCGCCGCAGCTCGGTGAGCGCGGCCCTGCGTTCGTCGGGCAGTTCGGCGAGGTAGTCGTCCACGTTCGCGGCGGAGCTTTGCACCATGGCGTGATCGTACGGTGCCGGGTGCACGGCCGGGGGGGCTCAGGCCTCCACCGACGCCGGCGCGGGAGCCGTGGAGCCCGTGCCGGCCGGGGACGGTGCCGCTGGGCGTCCGCCCGTGCGGGTGGCGCCGATGCCCGCGGCGACCACGAAGGCGATGCCGACCGCCGGTGCCAGTCCGGGGTTCTGGCCGAGGACGGCGAGGCCGACCAGCATCGCGATGGCGGGTTCGAGGCTCATCAGGGTGCCGAAGGCCGATGTGGTCAGGCGGCGCAGCGCGAGGAACTCGAGGGCGAAGGGCAGGACGGGGCTCAGAGCGGCCAGGGCGAGCATGATCCACAGGCTCGTCCAGGTGACGTTCGCGGAGACGGCGGGCGCCGCGATCAGCATGCCGAGCACCCCGGCCACGGGCATGGACACCGCGAGCCCCTTCAGACCGGTGACACTGTCGCCGACGCGCTGGGTGAGCAGGATGTACGCGGCCCAGCAGCCAGCCGCCGCCAGCGCGTACACCGCACCGAGTGCGTCGAGGCCGCCGTGCCAGGGCTCGGTCAGCAGGACGACGCCGATCGCGGCCGCCGCGGTCCATGTCCGGCGGCCGTGGCCAGGACCGAACAGGGAGACGGCCAGCGGGCCCAGGAACTCCAGCGCGCTCGCCGTGCCCAGGGGCAGACGGTCGAGCGCCAGCATGAAGAACACCATCATCCCCGCCGTCGCGGCGCCCAGGACCGTGCAGGCCAGCAGGTCCGCCCGCGCGAAGTCACGGCGGCGGGGCCGGATGAGGACGAGCAGGAGCAGGCCCGCCCAGCCGAGCCGGAGGCCCGCCGTGCCCAGCGCGCTGAGCTGGCCGAAGAGGGGGACGGTCAGGGCCGAGCCGAGCTGGACGGTGGACATGGAGGCGACGGCCATCGCGAAACCGGCTTGCGCGCCGCTGGGGCGGGAGGAGCGGTGTGGGGCCTTGGGCGAACTCATGGGCGACATTCAATGCCCCATGCATCGTTCGTGTCCACGTGCCGATCATGGACGTTCCGTTCGATGATCCTGGACAATGGGGGAATGGAGACACGGCGGCTGCGGCTCTTGGTGGAACTGTCCCGGCTGGGGTCGATGCGCGCGGTCGCGGACACGGTGGGCACGACGACCTCGACGGTGTCGCAGCAACTCGCCGTCCTGGCAAAGGAGATGGGGGTCGAACTCATCGAGCCGGAAGGGCGGCGGGTGCGGCTCACGCCGGCCGGGCGGCGGCTGGCCGAGCACGCCGCCGTGATCCTCGCGGCCGTCGAGACCGCGCGCCTCGACCTCGCTCCGGGGGCCGAGCCGAACGGGACGCTGCGGGTGGCCGGGTTCGCCACCGCCATCCGCGTCCACCTGCTGCCGCTGGTCACCGAGCTGGCGGCGAGCCACCCCCGGCTGCACATCCTCGTCCGCGAGCACGAACCCGCCGAGGCCCTGGAACTGCTCGCCGCGGACGGGACCGATCTCGCGCTCACCTACGACTACAACCTGGCCCCCGCCGACCCGGACCCCGCACTGCACACCACCGCCCTGTGGACCGCGCCGTGGGGCCTCGGTGTGCCCGCCGACGCCGAGGTGCCGGAAGGGGCGGACACCCTCGGCGTCTTCGACGTGTTCCGCGCGCAGGACTGGATCGTCAACTCCCGCGGCACCTCCGACGCGACCGTCATCCACACCCTGGCCGCCATGGCCGGGTTCACGCCCCGCGTGACCCACCAGGCCGACAGCCTCGACCTCGTCCAGGGCATGATCACCGCCGGGCTCGGCGTCGGACTGCTGCCCATCGGCACCCCCACGTTCCCCGGGGTCCGGCTGCTGCCGCTCACCGGACCCGAAGTGCTGCTGCGCGCCCACGTCGTCGCGCGCCACGGCCGCCTGGGCTGGCCGCCGATCGCCCTGGTCACCGAGCTCCTCGCGGGCCGGACCGCGAACCGGCCCGCCGTTCAGTAGCTGTCGTAGGCGGGCTCGCCGTTCGGCCGGTAGACACCGACGACGGTGCCGCCCTTCGTCGTCGAGACGCTGACCGGTTCGAGCGCCGTGGGAATCGCCCCGTCGGCGAACAGCCGCTTGCCGGTGCCGATGATCACCGGGTGGACGGTCAGCCGGTACTCGTCCACGAGGTGGTTGCGCATCAGGGTCTGCGCGAGGTCGCCGCTGCCGACGACATTGATCTCGCCGCCGCCGGACGCCCGCAGCTCGCGCACGGCATCGACGACATCGCCCTCCAGCAGTGTGGAGTTCTGCCACTCGACGGACGTCAGGGTCCGGGACGCCACGTACTTGCGCATGCTGTTCATCCGCGCGGTGAACGGATTCCCGGGATCGGCGGTCGGCCAGTACGACGCGAAGAGCTGGTACGTCTTACGGCCGAGCAGCATCGCCTCCGCGTGCTCGTACCAGCCGGCGATGGCGGCACCGACCTCCTCGTCGTCCGTCGGCTTCTGCCAGCCACCGTGCTCGAACCCGTCCTCCATGTCCTCGTCCGAGGCCCCCGGCGCCTGCATCACGCCGTCCAGCGTCAGGAACGTACAGACAATGATCTTGCTCATGGCGTGCTCCCTTCGTCGACGGGTAGACCGGCAGACCGCCGGAAACTCATCGACGGGGCCGTAAAGGAGCACGCCGCGCGGCCCGCCCGAAGGTCCTACAGCCCGTACGTCTTGCCGATGATGTCCCGCTGGATCTCGCTCGTCCCGCCGTACACCGTCGACACCACCGTCGCGCGCAGCAGGGCCTCCATGCCGTACTCGGTGGCGTAGCCGTAGCCACCCATCATCTGCATGCCCTCCAGGGTGATGTGCTTCGCCAGCTCCGTGCACTTGAGCTTCGCCATCGAGGCCTCGCGGGGGAACACCTTGCCCGGCTCCGCGTCGATCGTCGCGGCGGTGTCGTCCAGGAGGAGCTGCGCGCACTCCAGTTCCGTCGCCATGTCGGCGATGCGGTGCTTGAGCGCCTGGAAGGAGCCGATGGGGCGGCCGAACTGCTCGCGCTGGCGGACGTACGCCAGGGTGTCGTCGAAGGCCCGGCGCGCCACGCCCAGCATCATCGCGGCGAGGATCATCCGCTCCAGGTTCAGGCCCGCCATCAACTGCGTCCAGGCCTTGCCCGGTGTGCCGACCACCGCCGAGTCCGGGACGAAACAGTCGGTGAAGTAGAGGTCGTTGACCTCCTTGCCGCCCATCGTGTCGATGCCGCGGATGGTCAGCCCCTCGGCGTCCGTCGGCACCATGAATTGGGTCAGGCCCTCGTGCTTCGCCGAACCCGGTTCCGTACGGGCGATGAGCAGGATGTGGTCGGCGAAGTGGGCGTTGGAACACCACGTCTTCTGGCCGTTGACCAGATAGCCGCCCGCGGTGCGCTCCGCGCGGCAGGTCAGCGCGCCCACATCGGAACCGGCCCCCGGCTCGGACATCGAGACGGACTCGACACGCCCGTTCACCACGCCTTCGAGGACGGTCCGCTTCTGCTCCTCGGTGCCGAACTTCTCGTACGCCGCCGCCGTGATGATCGTCGTCCCGAAACCGCTGATGGGGGCGCGGCCGTAGGAGGTCTCCTGGAGAAAGAGGGAGAGGTCCACCATGCCGAGGCCGGCGCCGCCGTACTGCTCGGGGACGGCGATGCCGAGCCAGCCGAGCTTCGCCATCTTCTCGTACAGCTGCTGGTTGTGGTGCTCCACGCCGTTGGACGTCAGCTTGTCGCGCTGTTCCTTCGTGCCGCACTCGCGACCGCAGAAGTCCGCGATGGCCTTGATCAGATCGCGGCGCTCGTCGGACAGGACTCGGGGCATGGGTGTCTCCTGAGTAAGAGGAAAGGTGTGCATGTGGCGCGGCTCAGCCGTTGCGTACCGCGGGGAAGACCGTGTGCAGCAGGTGGACGACCGAGCGGGTGAGCATCACATGCAGGTCGTCGCGGGTGAGGGTGCCGCGTGCCAGCCACTCGTGGGACGCGGACTTGAGCATGGCGCTGTGGGCGCGGATCATCGCGCGGAGCTTCTCCCGGCCCGCGTCCTCGTCGACGTCCGTCATCATGGCGGCCTCGAGGATCCGGTCGGTGGCGATCTCGTCGGCCTCCAGCATGATCCGGTCGACCTCCGGGTCGCCGAGGGACTCCATGCCGATGGCCGCGAGCCACATGTCCCGGTTCCGCTCGACGACCTCGAGCCAGCGGTCCACGCAGACGGCCAGCCGCTCCTCGGCCGTGGTCGGCGGCAGTCGCTGTGACACGGAGGCGGGGATGACCATCATCTGCCGCACCACTTCCAGGTACAGCTGCCGCTTGTCGCCGAAGTAGTGGTTGACGAGGGCCCGGGCCACGCCGGCCTCCGCCGCGATGTCGGAGATCGACACCGAGGCGTAGCCGCCGGATCCGAACCTTCGGCGGGCCACGGCGAGGATCTCGGCGCGGCGCGCGTCCGGTTCCATCCGGCGCCGCCGGGTGGCCTGGGCCTTGCCTCCCATGGGCGGCTACTCCTTGTCCTTGTCCACTGGTTCGTCCGACTCGTACATCGACTCGATCGTCGCCGCGTGCAGGTCGTCGATGGCGCGGCGGCGCAGGCTGAGCTTGGGTGTCAGCTCGCCGGTCTCCGTCGTCCAGGGGCCTGCGACGACCCGGTAGCGCTTGACCTGTTCCACCCGCGAGAGGACCGCGTTGGCCTCCTCGACCGCGGTGTCCATCGCGGCCAACACCTCGGGCTGCGTGGCGAGTTCGTCGAGCGCGAATGTCGCGAGGCCACGGGCTTGCGCCCATTGCGGGGCTGCCTCCTCGTCGAGGACGAGCAGCGCCGTGACGTAGCGGCGCCGGTCGCCGATCGCGACGGCCTGGCCGATCAGTGGGTGGGCGCGCAGCAGGGACTCGATCTTCGTCGGGGCGATGTTCTTGCCGCCGGCGGTGATGATGAGTTCCTTCTTGCGGTCCGTGACGGTGACGATGCCCCGGGAGTCGACCGTGCCGACGTCACCGGTCGGCAGCCAGCCCTCGGCGTCCGCGCCGGAGTCGATGGTGCCGTCCGCCTGGAGGTACCCGGCGAAGACCACGGGGCCGCGGACGAAGAGCTCGCCGTCCTTGGCCTCCCTGACCTCGATGCCAGGGCCCGGACGGCCGACCGAGCCGAGGGCGAACACCTCGGGCGTGCTGACCGTGGCCGCGCCCGTCGTCTCGCTCAGGCCCCACACCTCGTACACCGGAAGGCCCACGCTCGCCAGGAACTCCAGGACGGCCGTGGGGATCGGCGCGGCGCCGCTGAACGCCCGCAGACAGTCGTCGAAGCCGATCGCGGCGCGCAGCGGGCGCAGCGCCAGCTCGTCCAACTTCTGCATCTGCTCGGCCAGTTCAGGCGGTACGCCCTTGTCGGCGGAGCGCAGCCGGAAGACCTCCAGGGCCGTCTTCTGGGCCTGCGCCAGGGCCGTCGCCTGCTCCTCGGGGAGCGCCGCGAGCTGGGCGCGCAGGCCGGTGGTGAGCTTCTCCCACACCCGCGGCACACCGAAGAAGCCGTGCGGGCGGACCTTCTGCAGCGCGGGCAGCAGCTGGTCGGGGGAGGGGCAGATGGTGACATGGCCGCCGCTGCAGATCGGCATGTAGATCCCGAGGACCCGCTCCGCGATGTGCGCCATCGGCAGGTACGCGACCGAGCGCGGATGCTCGGGCAGCGGCACCAACTGCTCCTGCATCACGGACTCGTGGATGACGTTGCGGTGCGAGAGCACCACGCCCTTGGGGTCGCCCGTGGTGCCCGAGGTGTAGACGAGGGCCAGCGGCTGGTCCGTGGTGGCGGCGTCGGTGAGCGTCTCGAAGGCGGCGTCGTCGGGCGGCAGCGCGCCCCGCACGGCCGCGTAGCTGACGAACCGGGGGTCGTCGGCGGGCGCCGCCGACCAGTCGAGGACGACGACGGCCCGCAGCCGGGGGAGGTCGTCGAGGACGGGCGTCCAGCGCCGCACCTGCTCCTCGCCCTCCAGGACAAGGACGGTGGCGGCGCTGTGCCGGGCGATGACACCGATCTGCTCGGTGCTCAGGGTGTCGTACGTGCTGCAGGGCAGCGCGCCGATGTGGGCGGCGGCCAGGTCGGTGACCCAGTGCTCGGCCCGCTTCGACATCGCGATGAGCAGACGGTCGCCCCGGTCCAGGCCGAGTTGGGCGAGGCCGCGGGTGAGCGCGGCGGTCTCGGCGCGCAGTTGGTTCCAGGTGAGGGTGCCCGCGTCCGGCCCGATGCCGGTGGTGAGGGCGGGGCGGTCCCCGAACTCCTGGGCGTTGCGGCGCAATAGTTTGGTGATCGTCAGCCCGTCGATGGACTGGCGCAGCGGCTCTGTTGGCGTCACGGCGGCTCCCGGAAACGTACGACGTGGAACGTGCGGGGGTGGGGCGGACTGTCAGTGAGCGGTGCCCACCGTGGACCGTTATTGGCGCCGTGTCAATAAGTCGCGTCGTCGTATCCGGGGACCAGGTTCGGCGAACGTGTCTACGCCGGCGGCCCCAGCATCGGCACCAGGAACTGCCGTGCCACGCCCCGCATTTGCTCGTCGTCGTCCAGGTCGATGACATGGCTCGGCACGACCAGGAACGATGTGCAGACCCGCACCATCATCTCGGCCACCACGTCCACGTCGACCTCCGCCGCGACCTGCCCCGCCCGCTGCTCCTCGCGCAGCCGCGCCGCCACGAACTGCTGCACCACGTGCTGCGTGCGGCCCCCGTCGGTGGTCATCGACGGCACCACGGAGTCCGGCTCGACCGCCATCAGGCCGCCGATGAGCCGGTTGTGGCGGATGGCGCGCAGGGAGCTCACGAAGCCCACGACGACCCGGTCGGCGACCGTGTCCGCGCCCCGGATCTCGCTCGCGAACCGCTCGAAGTAGCGCCGGAACTCACGCCGCACGACGTGCTCGACCAGCGCCTCCTTCGTGTCGAACCGGCGGTAGACGGTGATCCGGGAGACGCCCGCGAGCCGCGCCACGTCGGCCATCGTGGAGCGCTTGATGCCCATGCGGCAGAACTGCTCGTAGGCGGCGTCCAGTAGACGCACCGTCACCTCGTCCGTGTTTCCGGTGGTGTCGGTCCCCACGACGGATTCGCTGAAGGCCAGCTCGAGCACGTTCGGTTCCACAGGTGCCTCCCTGATTGCGTCCAGCCTCTGGCGTTCATGCCACGTCTGTGCTCCCCTGTGGTACTGATACAGAGATGCTCAACGTGTTTCATCGTACCAAAGCAACTGCTGCACCAGCAGGGCTTGTTGACGGTCGAGAGAGTCACGGAACTCAAGGAGGAGTTCGGGGCAATGGATGGCTTGAGCAGGCGGAACATGTTGCTCGCGGGCGGTGCCCTCGGCGCCCTGGGAGTGCTGGGCGCGGCGTCACCGGCGAGCGCCCGGTCCCTGTGGACGTGGTCACCGGGCGACTCGGTCGCCGGGACCGGCGCGGGCGTCGACCCCGAGTGGGTCTGGGACGACGAGGTGGACCGGCTCATCGCCTCGGTCATCGACCGCGGCGACGTACCGAAGGTGAACGAGCAGCTGCGCACCTGGACCCGCAACGACCAGGCGGCGCCGCCCGGACTCCCCAAGGACGTAAGGGAGTTCATCGACAAGGCGCGCCAACTGCCCTCCTGGGCCGACCGGGAGAAGCTGGAGGTGGCGGCCGACTTCAACAAGACGCGCGGCTTCTACCTCAATGTGCTCAACGGGGTCGGCGGCGGCATGCTCAGCACCGCCATACCCCGCGAAGCGCGCGCCGTGTACTACTCCAAGGGCGGCGCCGACATGGAGGACCGCGTCGCCAAGACGAGCATCCTCGGCTTCTCCGTCGGCGACCTCAACGCGTACCGCCCCGACGGCGACTGCGTCGTGCAGGCCGTCAAGACGCGGATGGTGCATGCGGCGGTCCGGCACCTGCTGCCCAGGTCACCGGCGTGGTCGCAGGTCAGCGGTGGGCAGAGGATCCCGATCAGCCAGGCCGACATCCTCGTCACCTGGCACAGCCTCGCCACGTACGCGATGCGCAAGCTGCTGGAGTGGAAGGTGCCCATCAGCTCCGCCGAGTCCGAGGCCTATCTGCACCTGTGGCAGGTCACCGTGCACATGCTCGGAGTCCAGGACCAGTACATCCCCAAGACCTGGGACGCCGCCAACGCCCAGTCCAGGCAGGTCCTCGACCCGATCCTCGCTTCCACCAAGGAAGGCGTCGAGCTCACCGACATCCTGCTCGGGCAGCTCGCGGAGCAGACCAGCCCCGGCGGGATCGACCGGCCGCTGTGCAACGCGCTGGCCCGCTACCTCGTCGGTGACCGGGTCGCCGACATGGACCGCATCCCCGAGGAACCGTTCTGGGAGAAGACGATCGCGGCGGTCTGGCCGAAGCTCGTCGCCTTCCGCGAGGGACTGCTCCCGCTGCCCCTGGTGCCGCCGCTCGCCTGGACGGTCGACGAGGCGGCACGCCAGTACATCCTCGCCTTCCTCACCAAGGGCAAGGGCACCGCCATCGAGATCCCCGACACCAACCGGCCCGCGGGCCGTTGAGGAGACGAGACCAGCGATGAGCGGACACGAAGGACGCGAAGGACACGAAGGGCAGCACGGGTTCAGCAGGCGCAGCATGCTGCTCGGCGGCGGAGCGTTAGGCGCCTTCGGCGCCATCGGCCTCGCGTCACCGGCGAGCGCCCGGTCCCTGTGGACCTGGTCACCGAAGACCTCCGTCGCCGGCGCGGGCGCGGGCGTCGACCCCGAGTGGGTGTGGGACGAGCAGGCCGACCCGGTGATCGCCAAAGTCATCGAGCGCGGCGAGGTCGCCAAGGTCAACGACCTCCTCGCGCAGTGGAAGCGCAACGACCAGCCGCTGCCCGCCGGACTCCCGGCGGATTTGCGGGAGTTCATGGAGGACGCCCGCAAACTGCCCTCTTGGGCGGACCGGGCCCAGCTCGACCGCGGCTCCAAGTTCAGCAAGACCAAGGGCATTTACGTCGGCGCCCTGTACGGCCTCGGCAGCGGCCTCATGAGCACCGCCATCCCCCGCGAGGCACGCGCCGTGTACTACTCCAAGGGCGGTGCGGACATGAAGGACCGCATCGCCAAGACCGCCAGACTCGGCTACGACATCGGGGACCTGGACGCCTACAAGCCCGAGGGCTCGATGGTCGTGACCGCCGTCAAGACCCGCATGGTGCACGCGGCGGTGCGGCATCTGCTGCCGCAGTCCCCGGCGTGGTCACAGGTCAGCGGTGGGCAGAAGATCCCGATCAGCCAGGCCGACATCCTCGTCACCTGGCACAGCCTCGCCACCTTCGTCATGCGCAAGCTGAAGGACTGGGGCGTACGGGTCAACTCCGCCGAGGCGGACGCGTATCTGCACGTGTGGCAGGTCAGCGCGGCGATGCTCGGCGTCCAGGCGGAGTACATCCCGAAGACCTGGGACGCGGCCAACGCCCAGTCGAAGCAGGTCCTCGACCCGATCCTCGCGCACACCAAGGAGGGCGAGGAACTGACCGAGGTGCTCCTCGGCATCGTGGCGGAACTGGACTTGGGTCTTACCCGACCCCTGATCAGCGCGTTCTCCCGGTATACGCTGGGTGGCCGGGTCGGCGACATGATCGGCCTGTCCAAGGAGCCGATCCTGGAGCCGCTCGTCGCCGGTGCCTGGCCACTGCTCGTGGCCTTCCGCGAAGGGCTCATCCCCATACCGGGGGTGCCGGCGGTCATGTGGACATTGGAAGAGGCGATCCGTCGGTTCGTGCTCCTGTTCCTGGCCGAGGGGCAGCCGATCGCCATCAACCTTCCGGACATGAACCGGCCGGAGTGAGAGGAAGTATGCGCAGACGACAGTTGCTCGGCTACGTACTGGCGGCACCCACGCTGGTGGCCGCGGCCGAACTCGCACCGGCAAAGGAAGCGGCGGCCGAGGGAACGGCGACCAAGGGGGCGGCGGCCAAGGATGTCGCGGGGGCCGGCGGTCTGCCGTCCCTCGACATCACGGAGGTCGTCGACCTCAACGACGCCATGACCCTGGCGGCCGCGCCGACCTCCGCGCTCATCACCGTCCAGGTGAACAAGGACGGCACGGTGTCCTTCGCGCTGCCCCGCGCGGAGGTCGGCCAGGGCATCACCACGTCGACCGCGATGCTGATCGCGGAGGAGCTGGACGTACCCCTCGACCGGGTGCACGTCACGCTCGCCGACGCCCGCCCCGAACTCCTCTTCAACCAGCTCACCGGCGCCTCCAACACGACAATCGCCACTTACACCCCGGTGCGGGTGGCGGCCGCCATCGCGCGCGGCAGGCTCCTCGACGCCGCGGCGCTCGTACTGGACGCGGCCGTCGACGAGTTGAGGATCAAGGCGGGCGTCGTCCTCGGCTCCGCGGGCAAGAGCATCGGCATCGGGGAACTGGCCGAGAAGGCCGCCGCGACCACGACGCAGAAGGCCACGGCACGGCTGAAGAACGCAGACGAGTTCTCTGTCATCGGCACATCACAGGGCCGCGTCGACGCCCGCGCCGCGGTCACCGGCGCCAAGAAGTTCGCCATGGACCTCGCCGTACCGGACGCGCTGCCCACGATGGTGTGCCGCGCGCCCACCATCAACGGCAAGGTCGGCTCGGTGGCCAACCTCGACACGGTGCGCAGCATGCCCGGTGTCACCGACGCCGAGGTCGTCTCCACCGGCGTCGCCGTGCGGGCCCGCACCTTCGGCCAGTGCATCGACGCCGTACGCGCCCTCGAGGTGTCCTGGCGGGGCGGCACGGCCGAGGGCAAGTCCGACGCCACGGTCCTGGCCGAGCTGAAGAAGGCCGAACCCTCCATGGGGCTGCCGTCGTTGAACCGCACCGTGGAGGAGAGCTTCACCTTCCACTTCCGCGGCAACAGCGCACTGGAGCCCAACTGCGCCATCGCCGACGTCCGTTCGGGCAAGGCGGAGATCTGGGGCGGCCTCAAGTCGCCCATCGTCGCCAAGCAGACCATCGCCGCCCGCCTCGGCCTGCCGGTCGGCGCCGTCACCGTCCATGTCACCGAGAGCGGCGGTTCGTTCGGCCGCAAGCTGTTCTTCGACGCGGCCCTCGAAGCCGCCGAGATCTCCCAGAAGATGGGCAAGCCCGTCCGGCTCATGTGGCACCGCGCCGACGACGCACGCCAGGGCCGCGCCCACCCGATGGCCACCTCGCGCGTGCGTGCCTCGTACGCGGGCGGCAAGGTGCTGAGCTTCAAGCAGCGGCACACCAGTGTCTCCACCGACCTCTCCATGGGCTTCGGCGAGGCGCTCACCTCCGTGGCCGCGAAGCTGCCGGTCGCCGACCTCGCGTTCTCCGAGACGTTCTTCCAGCTGTCGCAGTCGATGCCGTACGAGTTCGGGGTCTACAGCCGGCTCCTCAACGAGACGGACAAGGGCTTCAACACGGGCAGCATGCGCAACGTCTACTCGCCGGACGTGACCTGCGCCCGCGAGCTGATCGTGGACCGGCTCGCCGAGAAGATGGGCAAGGACCCGCTCTCCTTCCGCCGGGACTTCCTGGACGACGAGCGGGCCCGCGCGGTCCTCGACAAGGTCGCCGAGGTCGGCCGGTGGGGCCGGGAGCTGCCGGACGGGGTGGCGCAGGGGATCGCCGTGCACACCGAGTACCACTCGGTGAACGCGGTCCTCGTCGAGCTCGACTGCCGCCCCGAGACGGTGAAGCGGCCGATCCGCGACGGTGTCACGGGCCCCCGGGTCACCAAGGCGGTGTGTGCGGTCGACGTGGGCCTCGCGGTCAACCCCCGCGGCCTCGAGGCCCAGATGATGGGCTGCCTCATGGACGGCATCGCGCAGACCCTCACCTCCAGCCTGCACCTCGAGGACGGCCGCTTCCTGGAGGCGAGCTGGGACAACTACGCCTACACCCGGCAGTGGAACACGCCGCCCGAACTCGACATCATCGTCATGCCCAGCACGAGCGAAAAGCCCGGCGGGGCGGGGGAGTTGGGCGTCGCGACGTCGATGGCCGCGGTGGCGTGCGCGTACGCGCGGGCGAGCGGCACGATGCCGACGACGTTCCCCATCAACCACGACACACCGTTCTTCATCCCGAAGCCGACCGTCCCGCCGGTGCCGCAGTCGCCGACCGACGGCCTGACTCACGCCATCTGAGCCCACGCCATCCGGCCCGTACCCGACCCACCGATACGAATCAGGGAGACTGGAAACCCCGTGCCCAAGCACACTTTTCGCGTCAACGGCGAGCAGGTGACGGTCGACGTAGAGGACGACGTGCGCCTGCTGTGGGTGCTGCGCGACATCCTGGGCGTCACAGGTCCGAAGTACGGCTGCGGCATCAACGTCTGCAAGGCCTGCACCAGCCACCTCAACGGCAAGGCCGTCAACCCCTGCTCGATCCCCGTCAAGGCGCTCGCCTCCGACGACGAGGTGACGACCATCGAGGGCCTCGCCGACACCGTGGACGCGGACCTGCACCCGATGCAGCAGGCCTGGCTCGACCAGGACGTCGCCCAGTGCGGCTACTGCCAGCCCGGCCAGATCATGGCCGCTGTGGCGGTGGTCCGCCGGGCCAAGGAGGAGGGCCGCGCCATCACCGACGCGGACCTCGACGGCATCCGGAACGTGTGCCGCTGCGGCACGTACTTCCGGATCCGGGAGGCCATTCGCGAGGGCGCCAAGGGAATGTGAGCCCCTGCCCCGACGAGGGGCGCCTTTCGTGAATCCGCCATGTCTTGGCGGACCCGCCCACTTCGGAGCGCACGCTTCCGAAGTGGGCGCGGACCGCCGAGACTTGTGGACCCGACACCGACGCCGGATTCACGAAAGGCCCCACGATGCCCGCATTCAGCGATGGGACACCGGAGACCGAGCCGCCCGCAGGACCGACGGTGACAACGGACGTCGTGGTCGTCGGCTCGGGCCCGGCCGGGGCCGCCGCCGCGCTCCTCCTGTCGACGCTCGGCGTCGACACCATCATGATCACGAAGTACCGGTGGACGGCCAACACACCTCGCGCGCACATCACCAACCAGCGCACGATGGAGGTCTTCCGCGATCTGGGCATCGAGGACCAGGTGCTCGCCGACGCCACCGAGCACGCCCTCGTCGGCGACACCGTCTTCTGCACGAGCATCGCCGGTGAGGAGATCGGCCGGATCCGCACCTGGGGCACCCGACCCGACCGCGAGGGCGACTACCGCCTCGCCTCGCCCTGCCTCACCGTCGACATCCCGCAGACGTACCTCGAGCCGATCCTGGTCCGCAACGCCACCGAGCGCGGCGCGCAGACCCGGTTCTCCACCGAGTACCTGTCCCACACCCAGGACGCCGACGGTGTCACGGTGCGGGTCCTCGACCGGCTCACCGGCCACGAATACAGCATCCGGGCGAAATACCTGATCGGCGCCGACGGCGCCCGCTCCAAGGTCGCCGAGGACATCGGCCTGCCCTTCGAGGGCGCGATGGACATCGCCGGTTCGATGAACATCACCTTCAAGGCCGACATCGCCCGCCACGTCGAGCACCGCCCGTCCGTCCTGTACTGGGTCGTCCAGCCCGGCTCGAACGTCGGCGGCATCGGCGCCGGACTCGTCCGCATGGTGCGCCCCTGGAACGAGTGGCTCATCGTGTGGGGCTACGACATCGCCGAGGAGCCCCCGGTCGTCGACGAGGCGGCCGCCGTGCAGATCGTTCGCAACCTCCTCGGCATCCCGGACCTGGACGTCGAGATCACCGGCACCAGCCTGTGGGGCAACAACGAGATGTACGCGACCCGGCTGCACGAGGGCCGGGTGTTCTGCGCGGGCGACGCCGTCCACCGGCACCCGCCGAGCAACGGCCTCGGCTCGAACACCTCCGTGCAGGACTCCTACAACCTCGCCTGGAAGCTCGCGGCCGTACTCAAGGGCCACGCGGCCCCCTCGCTCCTCGACACCTACTCGGCCGAGCGGGCGCCGGTCGCGGAGCGGATCGTGAAGCGGGCCAACAAGTCCGGCCGCGAGTTCGTCGGCATCTTCGAGGCGCTGGGCCTGCTCGGCGCCACGACCGAGGCCGAGATGTCGGCCGCCATCGAGGAGCGCAAGGACAACACCCCCGCAGGCGCCGCCAAGCGGGCCGCCCTGGTGCGCGCCATGGAGCTGAAGAACTACGAGTTCAACGCGCACGGAGTCGAACTCGGCCAGCACTACACCTCCGCCGCGATCGTCCCCGACGGCACCGAACGCCCCGCACCCGCCCGCGACGCGGACCTCTACTACGAGATGTCGACCGTCCCCGGCGCCCACCTGCCGCACGCCTGGGTCGGTGACAGCACACACCGCCACGCCCTCATGGACCTCGTGCCCTACGACCGCTGGACGCTCCTCACCGGTATCGCGGGCGAGGCCTGGGAGCAGGCCGCGGAGAAGGTCGCAGGCGAGTTCGGCGTGCCGCTCGCCACGGTCGTCATCGGTCCCGGCCGCGAGGTCACGGACCTGTACTACGACTGGGCCGGCTTGCGCGAGATCGACGAGAGCGGTGTGCTGCTGGTGCGCCCCGACAAGCACATCGCGTGGCGGTCGGCGAGCCTGCCCGAGGACCCCGCTCAGGAACTGCGCCGGGCCATGGCGTCCGTCCTGGGAAGGAACGAGCCCTGATGCACTTCGTCCACGAAACGCTCCCGCAGACGGTGCGGTTCGCCTCCGGCGCGGCGGCGGAGAGCCTCGCCGCCGAACTCGGCCGCCTCGGCAGCGAGCGGGTGATGGTCATCGCGGCGCCCTCGGCGAAGGCGTCGGCTGAGCGCATCACCGCAGGCCTCCCCGTCGCCGTACGTCACGACGATGTCGTCATGCACGTCCCCGTCGAGACCGCGCGGCGCGCGAGAGAGGTCGCCGCGGCCCACGAAGCCGACGTCGTCGTCAGCATCGGTGGCGGCTCCGCCACCGGGCTCGCCAAGGCGGTCGCGCTGACATCCGGGCTCCCGGTCGTCGCCGTCCCCACCACCTACGCCGGCTCCGAGGCGACCCCGGTGTGGGGCCTCACCGAAGGGTCCGTCAAGACGACGGGCACCGACCGGAAGGTCCTCCCGCGCACGATCGTCTACGACGCCGAGCTGACGCTCGGCCTCCCCGTCGGCCTGAGCGTCGCCTCCGGCCTGAACGCGCTCGCACACTGCGTGGACTCCCTGTGGGCCCCGCGCACCGACCCCCTCAACCAGGCCCTGGCCGCCGAGGGCGCACGGGCGCTGTGCGCCGGCCTGCCCCGGGTGGCGGAACGGCCGGAGGGACTGGAGGGCCGGGAGCAGGCCCTGTACGGGGCGTACCTGTCCGCCGTGGCCTTCGCGTCCGCCGGGTCCGGGCTGCACCACAAGATCTGCCACGTCCTGGGCGGCCGGTTCAACCTGCCGCACGCCCAGACCCACGCCGTCGTTCTCCCGCAGGTCCTCGCCTTCAACGCACCGAGCGCCCCGGAGGCGGAACGGCGCCTCGCCGCGGCGTTCGACGCCCCTACAGCGAACGAGGGGTTGGCCCGACTGCGCGCGCGACTGGACGCGCCCCGCTCGCTGCGGGACCTCGGCATGCCCCACGACGGCATCACGGCCGCGGTCGAAGCCGTCCTCGCCGCCGCCCCGGCCGACAACCCGCGGCCCGTCACACCGGAAGACATCACGGCACTGATCGAGGCCGCCTGGAAAGGAGCCGACCCCCGATGACACAGACTCCGAACACCTCCGCGGGCGTCCCCGCCGAGCAGCGGGAACGCGAGGCCGATGTCCTGCGCCAGGTACTGCGGTCCTTCGACGACTGCGCCGACCCCCGGCTGCGCCAGGTCCTGGAGTCCCTGACCCGGCACCTGCACGCCTTCGTCCAGGACGTCCGGCTCACCGAGGAGGAGTGGAGCGCGGGCATCGACTTCCTCACCCGGGCCGGACACATCACCGACGAACGCCGCCAGGAGTTCATCCTCCTCTCCGACGTCCTCGGTGTGTCGATGCAGACGGTCGCCGTCAACAACGAGGCATACGGCGACGCCACCGAAGCCACCGTCTTCGGCCCCTTCTTCACCGAGAACAGCCCCGAGATCGAGCACGGAGGAGACCTCGCCTTCGGCGCCGCCGGAGAACCCTGCTGGGTCGAGGGCACCGTCACCGACACCGCCGGAAAGCCCGTGCCCGGGGCGCGGATCGAGGTCTGGGAGGCCGACGAGGACGGCTTCTACGACACGCAGTACGGCGACGACCGCGTCGCGGCCCGCGCCCACCTGTTCTCGGACACCGAGGGGCACTACCGGTTCTGGGGCCTCACCCCGACCCCGTACCCCATTCCCCACGACGGCCCGGTCGGAGGCCTGCTGGCGGCATCGGGCCGCTCCCCGATGCGGGCGCCGCACCTGCACTTCATGGTCACCGCGCCCGGACTGCGTACGCTCGTGACGCACATCTTCGTCCGCGGCGACGAACTGCTCGACAGCGACGCGGTGTTCGGCGTGAAGGAGTCCCTCGTCAAGGACGTCACGACACAACCGGCCGGCACACCGACGCCCGACGGACGCGACCTGGAGGGCCGGACCTGGTCCCGCGTCCGCTTCGACATCACGCTGGCACCCGACGGGAGTTAACCGGTGCGGGCCTCGCGCAGCACGTCCGAGGCCCGCATCCCGTAACGCTCCTTGAACCGGTGGGAGAAGTGGGCGGCCGAGCTGAAGCCGCAGCGGACCGCGGCTTCGGCGACCGTCGCCGCCCCGCCCCTGGTGAGCAGGGTGTGCGCCAACTCCAGCCTGCGGCCCCGCAGATACTGGGGAACGCTCTCGCCGCCCGAGGCGAACACCCGCGACAGATGCCGCTCGCTGATGCCCACACCACGGGCGATGCGCGACGCCGAGAGTCCGGGCTCGGCCACGTGCTTGTCGATGTAGACCTTGGCGATCGCCAGATGGGCCGCGGCGAGCGTGGGCGGGCGGCCTGTCACCAGGCTGCCGAGCAGCCCCAGCAGGGTCTGTTCGTCGACGGTGCCGGCGCCTGCGGGACGCACCGCACGGCCGGCGAGCCGGGCGAACGTCCGCGCCTCTACGGACCCTTCGTCGATATCGAGGACCAAGGGTCGCTTCAGCGTCGCCGGACCGCCGATGTCCCGCCACACCGCACGGGGAACCTTGATCGCCAGCTCCTCGAGCCCCTTTGAGAAGCCCCGCACGAAGGGACGGTCGGCATCGCAGACGATCAGCTGGCCCGAGCGCAGCAGATGGACCCCGTCGTCGTGGTAGAAGAACGCGTCGTCCGCCAGGTTCAGATAGCAGGCCATCGCGTCGGACGGCGTGCGCCGGATCACCGCCTGGGGGCGCTCCACGATGTGCGGGCTGCCGAGGACCCGCGCGATGTGGACCCTCGGCAGTTGCAGGTTGATCTCCGTGGCGTCCAGGCGCCGCTCGCCGAGGGAGCGGCACCGCAGGCCGATCAACGCTTCGGCGTTGTGCCGCTCCCACAGAGCGATGTGCTGTTCCTCGGGGAGGTTCAGGGTGCTGAAGCTGACGGGGTGTGTCATGGGCCGCCCGAGCCTCCCGGTTCCTGAGTGTGTCTGCTCGCGTCTGACCGAACGGCGCCTGGTTAAACGCTCAACAGCTCAGGTTAGTGGGTTTTCAGGCGGGCGGGTCCGTGCGCAGCCACACAGCCGTGTCCGCGGGCAGGAGTCCCTCCTCCGTCAAGGGCCCGCTGGCCAACAGCACCTCGCCGGGCGGCAGATGGGCGGGCGGCCCGTCCACATTGACCACGCACTCCCAGCCGTCGAGGCGCGTGAAGTGCAGCAGCTGTTGCGTCTCTCCCATCCGGGGCTCGCCCAGCACCTCGCTGCCGGGGGCGCCCGGTCGCAGCAGCTCGCGGCGCAGGCGCAGCGCCGTACGGTAGAAGGCCAGGTGCGAGTCGGGATCCCGGTCCTGGGCGGCCACCGAAAGGGCGCCGAAGCCCTCCGGTTGCGGCAGCCAGCCGGCCGAGTCCCCGAACCCGTACGACGGGCCGTCGGTCTCCCACGGGAGCGGCACTCGGCAGCCGTCCCTGCCCTTGCGGTGGCCGCCCGACTGTCCGTACACCGGGTCCTGGAGGTCCTCCGCGCGCAGGTCGGCGACCTCCGGCAGGCCCAGCTCCTCGCCCTGGTAGATGTATGCGGAGCCGGGCAGGGCCAGCATCAGCATCGTGGCCGCGCGGGCGCGGCGCAGTCCGAGTTCGCGGTCGGGCTCGGGGAGCCGGCCGTCGGCGCGCAGCCACGCCTCCAGGTCGGCGCCGACCGGCAGGCCGAGCCGCGAGGCGTGCCGGACCACGTCGTGGTTGGACAGCACCCAGGTCGCCGTCGCACCCACCGAACCGGCCGCGTGCAGCGACTCCTCGATCACCTTCGCGAGGTCGGGTGTGCGCCAAGGGGCCGACAGGAACTCGAAGTTGAACGCCTGGTGCAGTTCGTCGGGGCGGGTGTAGAGCACCCTGCGGGAGTTGGTCACCCAGGCCTCGGCCACGGCGACGCGCGGTGGTGTGTAGGCGTCGAGGACCGTGCGCCAGTCGCGGTAGATCTCGTGCACCTCGTCGCGGTCCCAGTACGGGTGGGTGCCCGGCGGCATGTCGTCGTGGATGCCCTTGTACTGGGGGCGGCCGATGTCGGACAGCGGCCCGGCGAGATCCTTGGCGCAGCCGTGGGCCACGTCGATGCGGAAGCCGTCGACGCCCCGGTCGGACCAGAACCGCAGTGTCTCCCGGAAGTCGGCGCGCACGTCCTCGTGCTCCCAGTTCAGGTCGGGCTGCTCGGGCGCGAACAGGTGCAGGTACCACTGCCCGTCGGGCACCTGCTTCCACGCGTTGCCCGAGAAGCTGGCCTCCCAGTCGGTGGGCGGGAGCGAGCCGTCGGGGCCGCTGCCGTCGCGGAAGACGTAACGCTCGCGGGCCGGGGAGCCCGGCGGCGACGCCAGCGCCTCCTGGAACCAGACGTGCTGGTCGGACGTGTGGTTGGGGACGATGTCGACGAACACCTTCAGGCCGAGGCGGTGTGCCTCGGCGACCATGGTGTCGAAGTCGTCGAGGCTGCCGAGACGCGGGTCGACGTCTCGGTAGTCGGCTACGTCGTAGCCGCCGTCCTTCAGCTCCGAGGGGTAGAACGGGCTGAGCCAGACCGCGTCCACGCCCAGGTCGGCGAGGTGACCGAGGCGGCGGGTGATGCCGACGAGGTCACCGATGCCGTCACCGTTGGAGTCGGCGAAGCTGCGCGGATAGATCTGGTAGACGACGGCCTGACGCCACCAGTCGGCGTCCTGCGGCGAGTTGTCGATGTGCTCGGTCATGCGGACTCCGTACGTAGTCGAGTGGGGGGAACGCGGCGCATGCGGCGCGGTCATCCCTTGACCGCGCCGTCGGTCAGGCCGGACAGCACGCTGCGGCGGAAGATCAGCACCAGGAGCGCGATGGGAACCGTCGCGGCCATGGCCCCGGCGAAGATGGTGCCGAAGGGGATCTCGTAGACGCCGGAGAACAGGGCGATGCCCACCGGCACGGTCCGGAAGTCGTCGGAGGAGTTGAAGGTCAGGGCCATCAGGAACTCGGTCCAGGTGGCGGTGAACGTGAACACCCCGGCGGTGAACAGGGCGGGTCTGGCCTGCGGCAGGATCACCGACAGGAGCGTGCGGACCGGGGACGCGCCGTCGACCGTCGCCGACTCCTCCAGCTCGTGCGGGATGTCGAGCAGCGAGTTCCGCAGGATCCACACCGCGAACGGCAGGTGGAAGGCGACGTACGGGATGATCAGGCCCCAGTAGCTGTTGAGCAGGTCGAGTTGCCGCTCGACCAGGTACAGCGGGGTGACCACGGCAATGGTCGGGAACACCGAGATCATCAGCAGCGCCACCATGATGGGCCCGCGTCCGCGCAGCGGCAGCCGGCCCAGGGCGTAGCCGGAGAACAGGCCGAGGCCGAGGACGATGGCGGTGGCGCTGAGGCAGATGACCGCACTGTTGAGGAGGTAGCGGTCGAAGCCGGCCGAGCTCAGGGCCCGCGCGTAATGCGCCCACGTCGGGTCCTCGGGCAGCACGGTGGGCGGGGAGGCACCCAGCTCGCCCTCCGGCTTGAAGGAGGTCACGGCCATCCACAGCAGCGGCAGCGACACCGCGATGACCAGGACGAACGCCCCGATGTTCACGACGTTCAGCCAGCGGCGCACACCGGTGGCCTGTCGTCCGCGGCGGCTCATCGGCCCACCCCTCCTTCGTCCACCTGCATCTTGAAGGCCCGTAGGAACAGCAGGCAGCCGATGGCGACCAGCGCCCCCGTCGCCGTGGCGATCGCCGCCCCGAGGCCGACGTTGAGGTCCTGGAACAGCGCCTTGTACCCGAGGATCGCCAGCGACTGGGTGGCCGTCCCCGGACCGCCCTGGGTGAGGACGAAGGGCAAGTCGAAGATGCCGAAGGCCTGGAGGACGCGGAAGAGGACCGCCACCGCGATCACCGGCCGCAGCGCGGGCAGCACCACCAGACGGAACGTCTTCCAGGCACCCGCGCCGTCCATCTCGGCCGCCTCGTACCGTTCCTGAGGGATCTTCACCAGACCGGCCAGGATGATGACGGCGACGAACGGGGTCGTCTTCCAGATGTCCGCCACCGCGAGCCCCGCGATGGCAGGCACCGGCTTGCCAAGGATCACCGGCGGCGCCTCCATGACCAGGCCGAACAGCCAGGTCACCGCCCCGTACCCGGCGTCGTACAGATACGCCCACAACTGCGCCGATACGACGGTGATCAGCGACCAAGGGATGAGGAGCAGCGCCAGGATCCAGCCGCGCCCCGCCTCCAGGCGTTCGAGGAGCACCGCCACCGCGATGCCGAGCACCATCTCGACCGCGACCGTGCCCAGCGTGTAGCCCACCGTGAACACGAGCGCGTCCAGCCACGCGGAACTGGAGAACATCGTGGCGTAGTTGGCGACCGTCCACTCCTGGACCTCCATGCCGCCGAACGTGAAACGGATCTTCGCGAAGCTGGTCACCACGGAGTACAGCACCGGGAAGAGTGTCACCAGTCCCACCACGACCAGCGTCGGCGCGGTGAACAGCCATCCGGTGCGTGCCTTGCGGCGCCGCAGCCCGTCTCCCCGGACCGCGGTTTCGGAACCCGGCACGGTCGTCGCCCGCGGCCGGGTGCGCACCGGGGCCGTCACAGCGACTCCCCGGCGAGGGCGGCGGTCAGCTGGTCCTGCGCGTCGGCGACCGCGCGGGCCACCGGCACACCGGTCAGGACCCGGTTCGCGTGCGTGTAGATCGCCTTGCTCACCTGCGGGTACGACGGGTTGCGGGTCGGTCGTGCGACGAGTGTCATCTCCGGTGCCAGGGCGTACACCGGGTTCTTCGAGCCTCGGATCCAGCGGCTGTTGAGGGCCTCGCGGGTGGTGGGCAGTTGCGCGCCATGCTCGGCGAGGACCATCTGACCCTCCTGGGCGATGAACTTGGCGAAGGCCGCGGCAGCGCCCAGCTTGCGGGAGTGCGGATTGAGGTAGTTGCACCAGCCGCCCAGACAGCCGAGCCCGCCCTCGCGCCCCTCGAACCCGGGACGCAGCGCGGCGCCGACCTTCCCCGCCACGGAGGAGTCCGGGGCGGTGGCGACACCCCACGCGTACGGCCAGTTCCGAAGGAACAGCGAGTGCCCTCCGGTGAAGTCGTCGATCGTGTTCTGCTCGATGAACGTGGAGACGGCCGACGGGGATACACGACTGGTCACCAGGTCGCGCATCAGGCCGAAGGTCCGCTCGGCCGCCGCTCCCGCGAAGGTGGCGCGGCTGCCGTCCGGGGAGAGCGCCTGGCCCCCGGCGTCCGCCAGGAGTTCGGTGACGTTGCAGGTCATCCCCTCGTAGACGCTGCCCTGCCAGACGAAGCCGTGCTTGATGTCACCGGCCTTCTGGACCCGCTGCGCGGTGCGCATCAGCTCCTCCCAGGTGCGCGGCACCCGCAGCCCGTGCTTGTGCAGCAGATCGCGCCGGTAGTAGAGGTACGGCTGGTCCTGGTAGAGCGGGAAGGCGTACCGGTGACCCTCGTAGCCGAGCGAGGTGAGCAGCGCCTTGGGATAACGCTGCCATTCCTCCTCATCCAGCAGCGACTCGACCGGCAGCGCGAACGACGCGGCGCCGAACTGGGCGGCCCAGGTGATGTCACCCTGATAGACGTCGGGGGTCGAGCTGCCGGCCGCCAACTGCGTGGACAGTGCCGAGCGTTGGGTGTCGGTGCTGGCCGGCGCCTTGATGATGTTCACCGAGATCTGCGGGTACCGCTTGCGGAAAGCGCTGATCAGACGGGGTGCCAGATCACCGCCGTCCTTCGCGGCCACCGAGCTGTACCACCAGTCGATGGTCGTCTTCCCGCGTGGCACCCGCTGTGCCTCGGACGGATCCGGGGGAGTGGCGGAGGCCCGGGAACAGGCCGAGACGAGAGGGGCAGCGGCGGCGGTACCGGCAGCGACACCCAAGGAGGACAAGGTTCTTCTGCGGCTCAATGTCATGGGGAGGTGCTCCTGCCGAGGTGGCGGCTGACCCAGCGCTGACAACTTCCTGAGAACGCTTGCACGCTAGGCAGTCACTCGCCGACAGGTCAATGGGTCTGCACTGCACGGAGTTGAAGACAACGCTTTCACGCTCTTGCCGTCGTGTGGAGCCGCCGTGCTACGTTCCCGTCATGCCGATACCCGACCAGCGCTATCCGACGATGGCCGATGTGGCCGAGCGGGCCGGGGTGTCGGTCTCGACCGTCTCGCGCACGCTGCGCGGCATGGCCACGGTCTCGCCCGAGGCGCGGCAGCGTGTCGAACAGGCCGCCAGGGAGCTGGAGTTCGTGGTGTCCCGGCAGGCGTCCTCGCTCGTCACGGGGCGCACGGGGAACGTCGCCGTACTGGCCCCGACCCTCTCGTCCTGGTTCGTGGGATGTGTGCTCCAAGGGCTGAGCACACAGCTGAGCGGCGCAGGCCTGGACCTGCTGATCTACCCCGTCGCCGAACTGGCCGAGCGGAAGGCCTTCTTCGAGCGGCTCCCGGCCCGCCGCAACGCCGACGCACTGATGGTGCTCAGCTTCGACCTCACCGAAGAGGAGACCGCGCGCCTCGACGGCCTCGGGATGCCGGTCGTGTACGTCAGCCGCAAGGTCGAGGGCCGCCCGAGCGTGTACGTCGACGACGTCGCGGGAGGCCGCGCCGCCACCCGGCATCTGCTCACCTTCGGACACCGCCGCATCGCGTACCTCTGCGGCAACCGGAGCGACGGCTTCACCTACAGCTCGCGGCAGCGCAGGACCGGTTGCGTCGAGGCCCTGGCCGAGGCCGGGAACGAACCCGCCCTCGTCCGCGAGGTGACACACAGCCGGCGCGCGACCCTGGAAGCCATCGGCGAGCTGACCACCCTGCCCGACCCGCCCACCGCGCTCTTCGCCGAGACCGACGAACTCGCCCTCGAACTCCTCACCGCCCTGCGCGAGGCCCGCATCGCCGTCCCCGAACAGCTCTCCGTGGTGGGCTTCGACGACCACCCGGTGGCGGAGTGGGCCGGCCTGACCACCGTCGCGCAGGACCCGGTGAGCCTGGGCGCGGTGGCCGGCGGCATGGTCACGGACCTGATCGCGAAACCGGACGCCGACCCCGCACCCCACCGGGAGCTGCCGTTGCGGCTGATTCCGAGGGGGTCGACGGTGCGGCCCGGGGGTTGACCGGATCGCGCGGGGGCGAGCGGGACCCTCCGGTAACCGGCCCCGGGCCGGTCGGCCATGGGCCGCCCTCACACGAGTCACCGGCGACACCTGGCTGACCGCTACATGTCGCAGGCGGCACGAACTCCCCGATGATGCACGGCACATCGACGCCCGAGCCGCCTCCTCACCACGCTCGGGCGCGTCCCTCTCGTCTGGAGTCAGCCGTCATGACAGAGCCGCACCCCCCACTCGGTTCCCCAAGGGACCGCCGCACCGGCGGACGCCTGCGCCGCTGGGCCTCAGCCGCCGCGGGAGCCCTCGCCCTCACGGCCGGTCTCCTGGCCGGCGCACCCCAGGCCTCCGCCGCCACCCTCACCGAGGTCACCGGTTTCGGTTCCAACCCCGGGAACCTGTCCATGTACGCGTACAAGCCCGACACCCTGCCCGCAGACGCGCCGCTCGTGGTCGCCCTGCACGGCTGTACGCAGAGTGCGAGCGACTACTACAGCCACTCGGGCTGGCCGAAGTTCGCCGACAGCTACGGCTTCGCGGTGGTCTTCCCGCAGACCGGCAGCGCGAACAACGCGAACTCCTGCTTCAACTGGTTCCAGTCGGGCGACAGTTCGCGCGGCCAGGGCGAGGCACTGTCCATCAAGCAGATGGTCGACAAGGCCGTGGAACAGTACGGCAGTGACACCCAGCGGGTGTACGTCACCGGTCTGTCGGCCGGGGGTGGCATGACCGCGAACCTGCTCGCCGCCTACCCGGACGTCTTCGCGGGCGGCTCCATCGACGCGGGCCTGCCCGCCTCCTGCGCGACGAGTGTGTCCGCCGCCTACACCTGCATGTACAGCCCGCCGGACAAGACCCCTGCACAGTGGGGCGACCTCGTACGCTCCGCAGCCCCCGCCGGCACCACATCCTGGCCCCGCGTGGCCGTCTGGCAGGGCACCGCGGACACCACCGTCGTACCGGCCAACGCAGGCGAACTGCGGGACCAGTGGACGAACGTGTGGGGCATCGGCCAGACACCGTCGCGCACCGAGAACCTCAGCGGGGGCACCACGTTGAGCGTCTACGACGACAGCGCGGGCAACGCCGCCGTCGAGGTGTACTCCATCTCCGGCATGAACCACGGCCTCGCCGTCGACCCGGGCAGCGGCGCCGAACAGTGCGGCACCACCGGCACGTACTACCTGGACACCATCTGCTCCAGCTATCACACGGCCCGCTTCTGGGGCCTCGACGAGGGCGCGGACGGCGGCGGCGGCGAGACCCCGGGCACCCTGCCCGCGCCCACCGGCCTGAAGGTGTCCGGCACCACCGACACCACCGCCTCCCTGACGTGGAACGCGGTCGACGGAGCGGCTTCGTACGAGGTCTACCGGGGCGGCTCGAAGGTGGGCACCGCCACGTCCGCCTCGTACACCGACACGGGGCTCGCCACGGGTACGGCGTACGCCTACACGGTGGCGGCCGTCGACGCCGAGGGCGCCGCCGGGGCCAAGTCCGCGCCGGTGACCGCGACCACCGGCGGCTTCACCCCCACATGCCACACGGCGAGCAACTACCAGCACACCACGGCCGGACGCGCCCACCAGAGCGGCGGCTACACCTACGCCAACGGCTCCAACCAGGCGATGGGCCTGTGGAACACCCACATCACGCACACGCTCAAGCAGACGGCTGCCGGGTACTACGTACTCGCCGACTCCGGTTGTTCGGGCTGACATCGAGGGGCGCCTGGGTCTGTGCCCGCGCCCGCGCCCAGGGGTGCGTGGCGCGGCCCTTCGCGGGGCGCGCGTCGGATCCGTGCCTGTCAGCGCAGCCCGGTCGCCGCCTCCGAGAGTGCCGGCGCGGCCGTGAACACGGCGAGGAACGCGCCGCGGACCTGCTCGGCGACCGCGTCCGGGCCGGCGGCGTCGAACTTCCCGTCGAGGTGCAGGAACGCCAGTCCGTGGACCAGTGCCCACACCGGTGTCCACAGCGCGTCCGGATCGGCGCCGGGGACGGCCCGGCGCACGGTGTCGCGGACGTAGTCGGCGATGGCGGCGGTCGCCGCCACCCGCTCCTCGTTGGCCGGGTCGCAGGGCTCGGCGAACATCGCCCGGAACAGCGCGGGGTGGTCGAGCGCGAAGCGGACGTACGCGACGGCGATCTCCGCGAGCTCGGCCGGGGTCACGGGCGCGGGGTGGGCGGCCAGCAGCTGCTCGGCCAGCTCGCGGTAGCCCTCGGCGGCGACGGCGGAGACGAGTGCTTCACGGTCCTCGAAGTGCCGGTACGGCGCGGTCGGTGACACGCCCGCACGGCGTGCGACGGCCCGCATCGACAGCGCGGCGCTGCCGTCCTCCTCCAGCAGCTCGCGCGCGGCGCGCAGGCAGGCGGCGCGCAGATCGCCGTGGTGGTACGCGGTGGTCCCCTGTGGCACAGGTCACGCCCTCTCATGTATGCACCGCTTACATTCCCTGGTTAATGTGAGCGCTGTACACATTCTAGGTGATCGCCCTGCGTGGGCGCGCCGCCGTGGCCGGACACGTCATGTCGAACACGCCACGGACGGAGACAGAGGGAAGAGGGATTCGGATGACCAGCGAGCTGTTCTCGCCGTTGTCCCTGCGATCCGGCCAGGTACTGGGCAACCGGATCGCCAAGGCCGCCATGGAGGAGAACCTGGCCGACGAAGGGCAACTGCCGGGACCGCGTCTCCTCGCGCTGTACCGGCGCTGGGCCGCGGGCGGCACCGGGCTGCTGATCACCGGCAATGTCATGGTGCACGCCGAGGCTCTGACCGGCCCCGCGGGCGTCGTGCTCGACGAGGCCGCGCCGCTGGAGCCGTTCGCCGCGTGGGCCGAGGCCGGGAAGTCGGGCGGCGGCGCGCTGTGGATGCAGATCAACCACCCCGGCCGCCAGGTGCAGTCCGGCATGCCCGGTGTGGTGTGGGGCCCCTCCGAGGTGGGCGTCGACCTGGGGCGGCACAGTGGTCGCTTCGGCAGCCCCACCGCCATGACCCCGGAGCAGATCGACGCCACGGTGAACCGCTTCGCGGTGACGGCCCGGCGTGCCGAGGAGGCGGGCTTCGACGGCGTGGAGATCCATGCCGCGCACGGCTACCTGCTGTCGCAGTTCCTGTCTCCGCTGGTCAACAAGCGGACGGACGCATGGGGCGGCTCGCTGGAGAACCGGGCCCGGCTGCTCCTCGACATCGTCCGCGCGGTGCGCGCCGAGGTCTCGCCCTCCTTCGGCGTCGGCGTGAAGCTCAACTCGGCCGACTTCCAGCGCGGCGGATTCGACGCCGACGACGCGCGCCAGGTCATCGGGATGCTCGAACCGCTCGGCGTGGACCTCGTCGAACTGTCCGGCGGCAGCTACGAGAGCCCGGCGATGACCGGCCGCCCCGCGGACGAGCGCACCCGGACCCGCGAGGCCTACTTCCTCGACCTGGCCAAGGACCTCGTCAAGGAGAGCCCGCTGCCGCTGATGCTCACCGGTGGCATCACGCGGCGCGAGACCGCGGAGCAGGTGCTCCACAGCGGCGTGGCGCTCGTCGGTATGGGCACCGCCCTCTCCGTCACCCCCGACCTGCCCGAACGCTGGCGCCGCGACCGCGAGGCCGACCGCCACCTGCGCCCGGTGACCTGGTCCGACAAGGCCCTCGCCTCGGCCGCCACCATGGCCCAGGTCCGCCACCAGATGCGCCGCATCGCCCACGGCCGGGACCCCAGGCCCGGCACCCACCCGGCACGCGCCCTGCTGTGCGAACAGGGCCGACAGCGCCGGGCCCTGCGCCGCTACCGCACCTGGCTGAGCACATCACGGCCCACGGACACTGCCGCCGACCGAGCCGCGTGACGCCGCGACCGCTTGCGCGCCACGTATGAGACACGACGATGGACGAAGGAGGAGCGACGATGTCGTCAACCGCGCAGGACATGGTGAGCGTCGATCTGGGAGGCCGTACGGTCGCGGTCCCCAGGGGCGGCCTCTATGACCGGTACCGCATGAACACCGACCTCGACGAGGTCGCCCGCGATCCCCGCGTCAGCGAAGTGGACTTCTTCCGGCGGCTGCCCAAGACCGAGGTCGCCTCCCCGATCGGAGCCACCCTCACCCCGAACTTCTACTACCGCATGGCGACCGCCCGGCTCACGATGCTCGCCCGCACCCGCGCGATCCGTTCCCGGCTGCCCGGCGAGCTGGCACCGCTGGAGGTCGCACCCGGCCTCGGCCTGGTCTCGGTGATGTTCTTCCGCTACGACGTGTGCGACATCGACTTCTACACGGAAGCCGCCGTGGGCATCGCCGTGAAGCCCGCCCGGCACGGCGGGCTCGGGTTCTTCGACCTCGTGACCGCGCTCAAGAACGAGCACCTCCACTCCTACGTGCTTTCCCTGCCGGTGAGTTCGGACATCGCCCAGGTCCGCGGACACGACGGGTACGGCTTCCCCAAGTGGGTCACCGAACTCGACGTCGACATCGACGCCGACCGGACGAAGGCCCGCGTCGCCAACGAGGAGGGCGGCACGGACCTCTCCCTCGCGGTGCCCACGCCCGCGCAGACCGTGCACGGGAGCGGGGGCCGTGTCTCGAGCCTCACCTCGTACACATCGATCAACGGCGCCTGGCACTCCACCCTGAACCAGACCAACACCCTCGCGGCGGGCACCGCCCGCTTCCCGCGTGGGGTCGACCTCCGGCTCGGCCGTGGCCGCATGTCCGACGACCTGCGCTCGCTCAGGCCGACGAGGCTGCTGCAGCTGGACGTCATGACCGAGGGCCAGGCGGCCCTGCACATGCCCGTCCCCACCTCCGTACCGACCCGCACCACCCCAGGGAGCCGACGATGACCAGAGTCCTCTTCGTCGTGTCAGCGGCCGACCGCTGGACGCTCAAGGACGGCGAAGTGCACCCCTCGGGCTACTGGGGCGAGGAACTCGCCGTGCCGCACAAGATCTTCAGCCGCGCCGGCTGGGAGATCACCATCGCGACACCCGGCGGCAGACCTCCCACGCTGGACCGGCTGAGCATGTCCCGGACCGCCGGTCTGCCGTCCAAACTGCGCGAGGTCGCCGGATACCTTGATTCCATCCAGGGCGAGCTCGACAAGCCCAGAAGCCTGGAGGATGTCGACCCGGGCGCGTTCGACCTGGTCTTCTACCCGGGCGGGCACGGGCCGATGGAGGACCTCGCCGTCGATACCGTCTCGGGCGCGCTGCTCACCCGCGTCCTGGCCTCCGGCAAGCCGTTGGCGCTGCTGTGCCACGCGCCCGCCGCCATGCTCGCGGCCAGGAACGAGGACGGATCGTGGCCGTTCGCCGGGTACCGGATGACAGGGCTGTCCAACCTGGAGGAGAAGCTCAACAGCTTCGGCCGCAAGGCAGTGTGGTTCCTGGAGGACCGGCTGCGGGAGAGCGGCGCCGACTACCGCAAGGGACGCCTCCCGCTGCGCCCGTTCACGCAGGTCGACCGGAACCTCTACACCGGCCAGAACCCCGCGTCCTCGGAATCGCTCGCCAGGCGACTCGTGGAAGACCTGTCCGCCTGAACCTCGCTCACCGGCGCACTTCCGGAGGTCACCGCATGACACCAAAACCCCTACAGATCGCTGCCCTCGTCATCGACGCCCAGGACCCCGAACGCCTCGCCGCCTTCTGGTCCGAGCTGCTCGGGCGGCCCATCGACACCCGTACCGGCCCGTACATCTGGCTGCGCCGGGAGGGCGGACTCGTGTTCGGGTTTCAGCGCAATCCGCGGCCCACCCCCGGCAAGGACCGTATGCACGTCGACCTGACCTCGCCCGACCTGGCCGCCGAACAGCGGCGGGTCGAGGCGCTCGGTGGGCGGCGGCTGACGGAGTACGACCAGGGCGGGTTCCTGGTGATGGCGGACCCGGAGGGCAACGAGTTCTGCATCCTGCCCGAAGGGTCCGTAGACATGGACGAGGACGGGCGCGCCCACTATCTGGAGTGATCCGGCTCGCTGGACAGGCCCCCCGGTGCGCGGGCTCCCGGGACCGTTCCCTCCGGCAGCGTGCTGTCCGGCAGTGCGCCTGGTGTCTCGTACCGCCGCGCCCCGAAGCGGTACACCAGCACCAGCACCGCGAAGAACGGCAGGCCCGCCTTCCAGGAGTCCTGTAGGCCCTCGATGAACACGGTCGACACCAGGATCGCCGCGAGGGCGAGCGCCGCCGCGACGGTGGTGAAGGGCGCGCCGCGCAGCCGGGCCGGTGAGGCGGGCAGGCCGTGGCGGGTGCGGTGGCGGCGGAAGGCCAGGTGCGAAGCCAGGATGAGGATCCACACCACCAGCGCGCCGAACACCGAGATGCCGAAGAGCAGGATGTACGCCGTGTCCTCGGAGTGCACCGAGAGAAGCGCGGCCGCGCCCAGGCCGATGCCGGAGACGGCGAGCGCCCGGTGCGGGACGCCGCGCGTGCCGACCCGTGCGAACAGGCGCGGCGCGTGCCGGTCCACCGCAAGGGAGTGGATCATGCGGGTGGCCAGATACGTGTTGGCGTTGGCGCTGGAGAGGGCCGCGGTGAGCACGACGAAGTTCATGATGCCGGCCGCCGCCGGGATGCCCGCGACGTCGAAGAGCTGCACGAAGGGGCTCGCCGTGACGTCGCCGCCCTTCGCGGTGCGCGTCCACGGCACGACGGTGACGACGACCGCCATCGCCAGGACGTAGAAGAGCGCGAGGCGGACGACCATCCGGCGGGCCGCGCGGGGGATGTCCCGCACCGGGTTCTCGGACTCGGCCGCGGTCACCGCGATGATCTCGGTGCCGATGTAGCTGAAGATGACGAACACGAAGGCTGTTGCGAGGCCGCTCATGCCGTGCGGGAGCAGTCCGCCGTGGCCGGAGAGGTTCGAGGTGCCGACGGCGGCATGGCCGGGCAGGCCGAGGAACACGTATGCGCAGCCGAGCAGGACGAAGACACCGATCGCGGTGATCTTGATGGTGGAGAACCAGTACTCCAGGCGGCCGAACACCCCGACGCTCAGCGCGTTCGCCGCGAGCAGCAGCAGTGAGAACGCCACCACCGGCAGCCAGAGCGGGAGCCCGGGCCACCAGAAACGGACGTAGATGCCGGCCGCGATGACCTCGCCGCCGATCGCGATCACCTGGATCGTCCAGTACGTCCAGCGGATCACGAACCCGGCGAGGGGGCCCAGATAGTGCCGCGCGATGCTGCCGAAGGAGCCGGCCGCCGGGTGCACGGACGTCATCTCGGCGAGCGCCCAGCCGATCACCAGGGCGATCAGCGCACACACCATGTAGGCGATCACCGTGGCCGGGCCCGCGGCCGAGATGGCGAGGCTCGAACCGAGGAACAGGCCGGTGCCGATGGCCCCGCCGAGACCCATCATGCTGAGCTGACGTCCGGTCAGGGCCCGTTTCAGGCCGTGGTCCTGTGGTGGTGCCGAGTCGGTGCGCGGGTCGTCGGGCATGTCACTCGCTCCGTGGTGGGTGCGGTGTTCCTGGACGTACGGCTGCTTGGGGCCGCTCGGCTACGTGGCGCGGAGTTCGCCGAGCGCGGTGATCAGCGCGTCGACGTCGGAGGGGGTGTTGTAGTAGTGGAACGAGACGCGGAGCAGGGTGCCGCGCGGGCTGGTGACGATGCGGCGCTCGCCGAGGGCGGCGGCCAGCGCGTCCGGTGCCGGGTCGGCGATCGCGACCTGCGGCCCCCGCAGTTCGGGGTCGGCGGGCGAGGCGAGAGTCTCGCCGGTCTCGGTGAGGCGTTGGTGTGCGTACGCCGTGAGTTCGCGGATGTGTGCCTCGACGTCCTTGGCGTCGACCTCCGCCAGCGTGCGCAGTCCGGCCGCCGCGGCGTACGCGGAGGGGATCGACGGCGTGCCGGTCTCGAAGCGTCGCGCGGTGTCGGGGAAGTCGAGCGTACGAGGATCGAAGCCGAAGGGGTCGACCCGCCCGAACCACCCGGTGAGCTGCGGCGCCACCTCGTCCCGCACACCGTCGCGCACGTACAGGAACGCGATGCCGGGAACGCCCAGCAGATACTTCAGCGCGCCGCACACCAGGTAGTCGCAGTCCAACTCCCGTACGTCGACGGGAAGTACGCCGAGGCCCTGATACGCGTCGACGAACACCCGCGCGCCCGCGGACCGCGCCGCCCGGACGGTCTCGGCGACCGGCAGCCGGACGCCGTTGCGGTACGACACCAGGGGGATCGAGACGAGGTTGGTCGTCTCGTCGATGGCATCGAGGTACCCGGTGGCGGGAACGATTCCGTCCTCGTCCGGCACGTGCCGCACCTGCGCGCCCCGCCCGCCCTGCGCCAGCCACACGTGGGCGATGGACGGGAACTCCATGTCCGTCGTGACCAGGCCGGGGCGGCGCGACCAGTCCAGCGTGGACGCCACTTGGTACGCCCCGTCGGACGCGCAGGGCACGACGGCGATCTCGTCCGTGGCGGCACCGATGTGCGCGGCGAACGCGGCCCGCGCGGCGTCGACCTGCACCATCCACTCACCCCAGGGTGCGCCGTGGCTGCGCATGGACCACTGGAACTCCTGCAGCGCCGTCAGCACGTGCTCGGACGCCGCGCCCTGGCTGCAACTGGCCAGGTGGACCGTGTCCTTGAGGGAGGGGAAGCGGGCGCGGAAGCGTTCGGGGGTGTCCAGGGTGTCGATCGGCACGGGGCGACTCGCATTCAATCCCGGTGAACGTGTTCAGTGCGGGTGATCGAACCAGTCGAGTGTGTGCGGCGTCAATGGGTGTGCGGACATGGGTACTTGCGGCGTCCGGGCCCGTGGTGTCATCGGCTCGGCGGCGTCACACTCACCAGGAACCGTGCGGGCTCCTCGCCCTCGTTGACGTAGCGATGGGGGACCCGGGAGTCGAAGGTGCAGCTGTCGCCCGGCCCCAACTCGTGGCGCCCGTCGCCCGCTTCGACGACGAGACGGCCGCTGAGCAGCAGCACGCACTCCTCGGACGGGTGGCTGTACCGCTCGCCGGAGGACGCTCCGCCCGGCTCCAGCGTGCCCTCCAGGACCTCGAGGCGCGCCGACCCGGCCGACACCCGCGTGTACTCGATCCCGCCCTGCGGCGACCTCACCTGGATCCGCCGCTCGCGCCGCACCACCGCGACCTCCTCCGCCTCGTCCTGCCGGAACAGGTCGAACAGCGGAAGGCCGAGCGCGGCGGAGAGCCGGCGCAGCGTCTCCAGGCTGGGGTCGGTGAGCCCGCGCTCGACCTGACTGACAAGGCCGGTCGACACCCCGGCCCGCTCGGCCAGCTCCCGCACGGTCATCTTGTGGGCCTTGCGCAGCTCACGTATCCGATTACCGATCACGGGGCGAGGTTAGACCACCGCCTCTCTTCCTCCGAAGGGCTCGGTCAATTGATCCGCCGCGCCGCCCCCGCCCACGCCTTGTCCCGCAGCACATACTTCTGGATCTTCCCGGTCGACGTCTTCGGCAGCTCGCCGAAGGTCACCGACTTCGGGGCCTTGAAGCGGGCGAGGCGGGTGCGGACGTGGTCGATGATCTCCGGGGCGGTCGCCGAGGCGCCGTCCCGGAGGGTGACGTACGCGGCCGGGACCTCGCCCCAGCGCTCGTCGGGCACCGCGATCACCGCCGCCTCCAGGACCGCCGGGTGGTCCATGATGGCCTGTTCGACCTCGACCGATGCGATGTTCTCGCCGCCCGAGACGATGACGTCCTTCGAGCGGTCGCGGAGCTCGACGTAGCCGTCGGGGTGCACGACGCCGATGTCGCCCGTGCGGAACCAGCCGTCCGGAGCCGCCGCGGCGGTCGCCTCCGGGTCGTTCAGGTAGCCGAGCATGACGTTGTTGCCGCGCAGCGCGATCTGGCCGGTGGTCGTGGCGTCCGCCGGGACGTCGGTGCCGTCGTCGGCGATCACGCGGGCCGTGCACGAGATCATGTTGCCCACGCCCTGGCGGGCCTTGAGGCGGGCCTGCGCCGCGCCGTCCAGGGAGTCCCACTCGGGGCGCCAGTCGCACAGCATCGCGGGACCGTACGTCTCCGTCAGCCCGTAGAGGTGTGTGACGTCGAAGCCCAGCTCGCCCATCCTGCGCAGGATGGCGGGGGAGGGCGGGGCGCCGCCCGTCGCCATGCGGATCGTGCGGCCCTGGGGCAGCGGTGCGGCCTCGGGGGCGTAGGCGATCATCGACAGGACGGTGGGCGCGCCGTTGAGGTGTGTCACGCCCTCCTCGCGGACCAGCCGCCACACCTCGGCGGGGTCGAGCTTGGGCAGGCACACGTGCGTGGCCGCCGCCGCGGTCACCGCCCACGGGAAGCACCAGCCGTTGCAGTGGAACATCGGCAGCGTCCACAGGTGCACCGAGGACGGGGTGAGGCTCGTGTGGCCGACCATCGCCACCGATTGCAGGTACGCGCCTCTGTGGTGGTACATCACGCCCTTGGGGCGCCCCGTCGTGCCCGACGTGTAGTTGACGGCGAGGAGGGAGCGCTCGTCGGCCGGGGTCGCGTGGAGCGGATCGGCGCCGGCGAGCAGCGACTCGTATTCCTCGCCCGACCTGATGCGGTGCGGCGGGGTGTCCAGGCGGGCGAGCGCGTCGTCCACCAGGACGTCGAAGGACGGGTCGTGGATCAGCACGGCTGCCTTCGAATGGCCCAGGATGTACGCCACTTCGGCCGCCGCGAGCCGCGTGTTCACCGCCACGAGCGGCACGCCCGCCCACGGCACGCCGTAGTGCGCCTCCAGGAGTACGTGGGTGTTCGGGGCGAGTACTGCCACCGGGCGTCCGTCGGCCAGCGGTGCGAGTGCGCCCGCCAGGCGGGTGCAGCGGTCGTGCAACTCCGCGTAGGTCCAACGCCGTTCACCGTCGACGACCCCGATCCGGTCGCCGTGCGCCGAAGCGGCACGGTCCAGATACGCGGTGGGGGTCAGCGGCTCGTACGACAGGGCGTCGAGGTCGGTGACGGTTTCCGGCATGGCGGCCTCCTGGGGGAGAGCGGGGTCCCGCAACCGGCTCTACCCCGTTCGGTGCCGGCCAAGCCGTGGGAACAGCGCCCGCCGTGCCTCGCCCGCGACGTCGTGCACGAGCGGCGCCAGCTCCTTGAAGTCGACCGCCTGTCGGTCCCCGCACAGGGACAGCGCCGCCGTGGCCTGGCCGCAGCCGTGCAGGGGCGCGGCGACGCAGCGGATGCCGGACAAGGTCTCCTCGTTGTCGACGGCGAGGCCCTCGCGCCCCCGGATCCTGGCCAGTTCGTGGCGAAGATCCGCGGCTGTGCGCAAGCTGCGTGCGGTGCTCTGGGGCAGCCGGCCGCGGTACGCCGAGTCGACCAGTCCGGGTTCGAGGGTCGCGAGGATCGCCTTGCCGACGGCCGTCGTGTGCGCGGGCAGCCGGGCGCCGAGCCGGGTGGGGAGGCGGGCCGCCGGTCGGCCGCCCGCCTTGTCGAGGAAGACCACCTCGCGCCCGTCGAGGACGGCGAGGTGCCCGGCGAGCCCCGTACGCCGGCACATCTCGTGCAGCAGCGGCGTGACGACGTCCCTGATCTCGCTGTGCCCCGCTGCCCGCCCGCCGAGCTCCAGCGGACGCATGCCGAGGCGGTAGCCGCCGGTGGAATGGGTGAGCCAGCGCAGCCGGATCATCTGGTCGAGGATGCGGTGCAGCGTCGAACGCGGCAGACCTGTGCGCTCGGCGAGGTCGAGCAGGGACAGGCTCGGGGTGTGCGGGTCGAACGCGTCGAGGATCACCGTCATGCGTTCGATCATGGAGATCGGCGCGGCCGGGGGCGGGCCGCGGTGCTCCGCCGCGTCCGCCGTGCCGGTGTCGACCGTTGCCGGTGTCGTCATGGTCGCCTCCCTGGTGGGCGTGCTGACCGGGAGCGCCAAGTGTCGACCGTAGGAGGGGGTGCGAGGGAAGTCCCTTGCGGGGCTCCTGCCGCCCATATACAGAATCCTCACTTCCTCCACGGCCCCGGCCGCCCGGGCGCCGTCCGTCGGTGAGTCCCACTGAGCGGGAGTGCGGGGCCCGGTGAGCGGGATGCGGCCGCCGGGCCCCTTCCGGGTGGTGCCGCGCGCCCACAGAGTGCGGCACGTCCAGCAGATCTGACGGACTGTCAAATCAAGCTGAGTGCGAAGGCCACGTCTACGTGAAGGGCATCGATGTCCGTGCGAGGAACTCACGCCGTCCCCCGGCGGGCCCGCGTGCTCTGCGGGGCGGGTGCGGCCGCGCTTCTGGTGCTGCTGCCAGCGGCGGCCGGAACGGCGGGCGCCGCCGAACCGGAAGCGGCCGAGGGCGAGGACTGTCCGGTGGCCGCGATGGCGCAGGGCGTACAGGTGACCGTGAGCGCGAGCAACGACACACTGCTGTCGGCGCCCGCCGGGGCGGGCATCCCGGTGGCCAAGTCCTGTGTGAACTACGCGGTCGGCGAGTCCTCGGGGTGGGCCGGCAGCCCGTATCCCGGGGAGACGGTCATCTCCGCCCCCGCTCTCATCGGCAGCCAGACCCGGCAGAAGTTCCCCGACTACCCGCTGTACGCGGCCTCCAGGTACCCGTCCGAGGACAGCGCGAAGGCAGGCCGGGCCCCGCACACCATGCGCGCGCACAGCACCAAGACGTCCACCGACACGGTGGCCGGCACGGTCCTCGGCAAGGACGCGACCGGCGCCTCCACCAAGACGGCCGCCCACTCCTCCGTCGACCCCGAAGCCCTCACCGGCACGGCGGAGGCGAGCGCCGACACCCGGCCCTGGTCCGTGAACGGCGTCCTCGACATCGGCCGCATCCGCAGCTCGGCCGAGGCCTCCGTCGACCGCTCCGGCAAGCTCGTCCGCGACTCCGATCTCACCATCGGCCGCACCGAGATCGCCGGCCAGGGCGTGGAGATCACACCGGACGGGCTCAAGGCCGCGGGGAAGGCATTGAAGCTGCCCGGCGGAGGCACGGGAGGAGCGGACCCGGCCGAGGCGCTCACCCAGGCCCTCGCGAAGGCGGGCGTCAAGATCCGCTACCTGGACGAGAAGCGCACCGAGCACGGCATCGAGTCCGCCGGACTCGAGGTGCGGGCCCGCCAGCAGGACACCCGCTCCGGCTCCGTCTACACCGTCACCTACGTGTTCGGCCGCGCCTCCGCCGACGCCGGCCGCGTCGAGGCACCTCCCGGCAGCGGCGACATGCCACCCGCCCCCGCCCCGCAGGCCCCCTCGGGGACGGGCGGCGGCGACGGCGCGGGCGCGCCCGCACCCGGCGGCGGAGGCGGCGCCGACACCCCGAAGACACCCCCCGACGGCGGCGGATCCCCGCCGGGCCCCAAGGACACCCGGCCCGTCCAACTCGCCACCAATCCGACCGACATGGGCGTCACCGGCCTCTACATCGTGCTCGCGTTCGGCGCCGTGGCCACGTTCGCCGCCGGCACCCTGCTGCGCCTGTTGGGAGTGAAGACTCGATGGACCTCGTGACCCGGATACGCAGTCAGTGGGACCGGCTGACCGCCGCGCTCACCGCGCTCGCGGGCGCCGTGACCCTCGTCCTCGGCTGGCGCGGGGTGAGCGGCACGCCGTACCCCGCCGAGCAGCTGCCGTACGTGATCAGCGCCGGGCTCGGCAGCCTGTTCCTGCTCGGCCTGTCCACCGCGCTGTGGCTCTCGGCCGACCTGCGCGACGAGTGGCGCAAGCTCGACCGGATCGAGCAGGTCCTGCGGACGGGCGGCGAGGCGGCCCCCTCCGCCGTGCCGCCCGCCCCGGCCCCGGGTGGCGCCGAGACACCGACTCCCACGGCCCCCGTCCCCGAAGGGAGCCTCCGATGACCGGCGTCGACCCGCGCGCCGCCCCCTGGCGCGACCGCGACGTCGTCACCGTCTGCGGCACCAGCCTCGCCGGGCTCGCCCTGATCGTGACCGCCTGGTTCGGAGCGAGCGCCACCGTGTCCACCGCCCGGCAGGCCGCCTGGATGAACCTCGGCGTCGCCGGATTCGCCGTGGGCGCGGGCGGGCTCTGCCTGTGGCTGCTGCGGGCGCGCCGGACCCTGGGGGAGCGGCGCGTGACACTGATCGCCCTCGCACCCGCGGACGACGACGAGGACACGCGCCCAAGGCCCACCCCTCGTATACGGAGCACGGACGACACACTCGCCCTGCCGCTCGTACGCGCCGAGGGCATGGAACGGCCGCACCGGCCGGACTGCCCGCTGGTCGCGGGCAAGGAGGTGACACCCGCCGCGGTCGGCGCGGGCGAACCGTGCGGGGTGTGCGCGCCGTGACCGAACTGCTGCCGTTCCTGGTCGTCGGCGTCACCACCGGATCCGTGTACGGGCTGGCCGCCATGGGCCTCGTCCTCACCTACAAGACCTCGGGCATCTTCAACTTCGCGCACGGCGCCATCGCCGCGATCTCCGCGTTCGTCTACTACGACCTGCGCACCCTGCGCGGCCTGCCCTGGCCCGTGGCGCTCGCCGTCGCCGTGGTCGTCGTGCCACCGGTCGTCGCACTCCTGATGGAACGCGTCACGCGCACCCTCGCCGCGGCGACCGTCGCCACCAAGGTCGTCGCCACCGTCGGCCTGCAACTCGTCGTCACGAGCGCCCTGATCGCCGGATACGGCAGCTCGGCCCTCGACTTCCCCGGCTTCCTGCCCACCGACACGGTCACGGTGATCGGCGTCCACGTCGGCATCGACCAGCTGACCTCCGCGGTCGTGGCGGCGGCCGGAGCGCTCGGGTTCTTCGCCTTCTTCCGGCTGTCCTCGATGGGCGTACGGATGCGGGCGGTCGTCGACGACCCGGACCTGCTGGAACTCTCCGGCACCAGCGCGTTCGCGGTACGCACCCGGGCCTGGCTCATCGGCTGCTGGTTCGCCGCCGCGTCCGGCATCCTGCTCGCACCCCAACTCGGCCTGGACGTACTCCTGTTGACGCTCCTCGTCGTCCAGGCGTACGGGGCCGCGGCCGTCGGACTCTTCTCCAGTCTCCCCCTCACCTACGCGGGCGGGCTGCTCATCGGTGTGCTCTCGGCGCTCGCCACGAAGTGGGTCGCCACGTCCGAGACACTCTCGGGCCTGCCTCCCGCGATGCCCTTCGTCGTGCTGTTCGCCGTACTGCTCCTGGTCGGCCGGGGCAGGCTCGCCGAGATCGGCGGACACCGGCCCGCGCCCGCCTCGAAACCACTGGTGAGCCGGTCGGCCGGCAGGATCGTGGCCGTGGTCGCGGTGGTGCTCGCGGGCTGCGTCCCGCTCGTCGCGGCGTCCAAACTCCCCGTCTTCTCTTCGGCGTTGGTGTACATACTGATCTTCGCCTCGCTGCAACTCCTCGTCCGCACCTCGGGCCAGGTCTCGCTGGCGCACGCCGCCCTGGTGGCGGTGGGTGCCTCGACGTTCTCGCATCTCGCGGTCGGCGCCGGACTGCCGTGGCTGCTCGCCGTACTCCTGGCAGGGGTCGTCGCCGTGCCCGTCGGCATGCTGGTGGCGATCCCCGCGATCCGGCTCTCGGGCCTCTACCTCGCCCTGGCCACCTTCGGCCTGGGTCTGCTTCTGGAACGGGCGGTCTACGGCACGACCTGGATGTTCGGCAGGACCAACACCCTGCCCGCGCCCCGACCCGGCCTCTTCGAGGGCGACGAGGCCTTCTACTACGTCCTCCTCGCCTTCGCCGTCGCGGGCTCCCTGCTCATCGCCCTCATCGGCCGCAGCCGCCTCGGACGCCTCCTGCGCGCGATGGCCGACTCGCCCACGACGCTCTCCACGCTCGGCCTCGGGGTGCACGTCACCCGTGTCACCGTCTTCGCCATCTCGGCGTTCGTCGCCGGTGTCGCGGGCGCCCTGTACGCGTCCCAGGGCCGCTCGGCGACGGGCGCGCCCTTCCTCTCGTACACCTCGCTGACCTGGCTGACCGTCCTGGTCCTGTGCGCGGGCCTGCGCTCGGCGGGCCCGCCCCTCGCGGCGGTCCTGGTCGCGGTCGTCCCCGCCTACCTCACCAACGACACCTTCGCCCAGGCCCTCCCGGTGATCTTCGGCTTCGGCGCGCTCCTCGTCGCCCTGTACGAGGCGGGGGCGTCGAAGCGCCGTGGCACGGGGACGCCCGCGCCGGACGAGTCGCACGTCTCGCGCGCCGACGAGCGCCTCGGGGCGCCGGGCCCGGCGGCGCAGCGCCTGACGGTGGCTCGCAAGGCGCGCGCCGCGCAGTCGGCACCGGCGCGGGTCCGGGTCGGTTCGGGGCTGCGGAAGGAGGCGGCGCGATGAACGAGACACCTGACGCGCGTGTGGACGGCCTTGAGATCGACGACCTGACCATCCGTTTCGGCGGCAACACCGCCGTCGACTCCGCCGCCTTCGCCGCCCCGCTCGGCCGCGTCACCGGGCTCATCGGGCCCAACGGCGCAGGGAAGACCACCACGTTCAACGCCTGCTCCGGGCTGCTGCGGCCCACCCGAGGCGAGATCCGGCTCTTCGGCAAGGACATCACCGGACGGCCGCCCGCCGCCCGCGCGGGACTCGGCCTCGGCCGGACCTTCCAGCGCATGGACCTCTTCGACTCGCTCACCGTCGAGCAGAACATCGCGCTCGGACGCGAGGCCGGGCTCGCCCGCGGCAACCCCCTCAAGCAGCTCCTGGCCACCCCCGCCGAGACGAAGGCCGTACGGGCCGCCACCGAGGAGGTTCTCGAACTGTGCGGCCTGGGCGCCCTGCGCCACGAGATCGCGGGCTCGCTCTCGACCGGGCAGCGCCGCCTCGTCGACCTGGGCCGGGTCCTCGCCGGGGACTTCAAGCTGCTGCTCCTCGACGAACCGTCCTCGGGCCTCGACACCGCCGAGACGGAGAAGTTCGGCGCGATCGTCACCAGGATCGTCGCCGAACGCGGCTGCGGCGTGCTCCTCGTCGAGCACGACATGGGTCTCGTCATGTCGGTCTGCGACCACCTCTACGTACTCGACTTCGGCCGGCTGATCTTCGAAGGCACGCCGGCCGAGGTGCGCGCGAGCCCCGCCGTGCGCGCCGCCTACCTGGGATCGGAGGCCGCGTAGTGCTGGAACTCGACGACATCGACGCCGGATACGGCGGCGCCCGCGTCCTGCGCGAGGTGAACGTGTGGCTCCCGCCGAAGTCCGTCGTGGCGCTGCTCGGCACCAACGGCGCGGGAAAGACGACCCTGTTGAGAGTCGCGTCCGGTCTTCTCGCACCCACATCAGGGCGCCTCACCATCGACGGCAAGGACCTCACGGGCAAACGCCCGCACACCCTGGCCCGAGCGGGCGTCTGTCATGTCCCGGAAGGGCGCGGGGTGTTCCCGACCCTGACGGTCAAGGAGAACATCCTCGTCCAGGCGGCGGGCGGCAACGTCGACGAGGCCGTCGAACGCGCCGTCACCGCCTTCCCGATCCTCGGCGAGAAGCTCGGCCAGCTCGCGGGCTCCCTCAGTGGCGGCCAGCAGCAGATGCTCGCCCTCGCCCGCGCCTACGTCACCGACGCCGACTACGTACTGCTCGACGAGGTGTCGATGGGCCTCGCCCCCGTCGTCGTCGACGAGATCTTCGAGTTCCTCGGCAGGCTGGCCGAGGACGGCCGCGCCCTCCTCCTCGTCGAGCAGTACGTGTCCCGCGCCCTCGAACTCGCCGACTACGTCTACCTGATGAACCGGGGCCGCATCGAATTCGCCGGAGAACCGGGCGAGTTGGACGGTGACCGGCTCGTCGCCCAGTACTTGGGCGCGCACACCTGACCACCCCTCTTGCCACTGCTTCGTTCCCGCGCTCCGGAGGAGAACCATGACCCCGACCCGTACACGCGCCACCCTGGCGGCCGTGGCGGCGCTGAGCCTGGTGCTCGCCGCCTGCGGCAGCCGGGTCGACCACGACACCGTCGTACGTTCCGTGGGCGGCGGCGGGAAGGTCGCCACCGGGGCCGCCGGCTCGGACACCGGAGTCGGGGCCGACGGCTCGACCGACTCCACCACCCCGGACGACGGCTCGAAGCCCGACGGGAAGTCCGCAAGCGGGACCGGAACCAGTGGGGGAGGAGGCGGGGGCGGCTCGGCGTCCGGCGGCGGTGGCGGAAAGGCGGGCGGTGGCAGCTCCCGCGGCGGCCCCATCGTCATCGGCAGCGTCGGGACGACCTCGGGGCCCGGCGGCGTCGCCTTCGCCCAGGGTCCGCGTGCCCTCCAGGCCTGGGCGGCCACCGTCAACGCCAACGGCGGCATCGACGGCCGCAAGGTCCAGGTCGTCGTCATGGACGACGGCGCCGACGCCTCCAAGGGGCGCAGCCAGATGCAGGAGCTCGTCGAACAGCGCAAGGTCGTCGCGATCGTCGCCTCCTTCACCACCACGCAGACCATGAACGCCTGGAAGAGCTACGTGGAGAAGAAGCAGGTCCCCGTCATCGGCGGCGACTGCTCGACCACCGCGTGGACCGCGAGCCCCATGCTGTTCAGCGAGTGCCCCGGCACCAACTCCGCGCTCGACGGCCTCGCCCAGGTCGGCGCGAAGTACGGCAAGGGGAAGAAGCTCGGCGCCCTCTTCTGCACCGACTCCGACGCCTGCACCCACGTGCACGAGCGGTTCTTCGGCAGCGGGAACGCCGCCAAGCGCCACGGCCTCGACCCCGTCTACAACGCCAAGATCTCCGTCACCCAGCCCGACTTCACGGCCGAGTGCATCCAGGCACGCAACGCTGACGTCGACCTGATGCTGGTGACCGGCGACCCCAACACCGTGAACCGGGTCGCCTCCTCGTGCAGCAGGCAGAACTTCAACCCGCAGTTCCTGCAGCCGGGCGCCACCGTCGACGGCAGCACCGCCTCCAAGCCGGGCCTGAAGAACGTCCTGGCGGTGACCCCGGTGTTCCCCTTCAAGGGCTCGTCGGCGGCCGGCTTCGGGCAGTTCGACTCCGCCTGGAACAAGTACGGCGGCGGCAAGGCGCCGGGCCCCTCGGCCGCGCAGGGCTGGGCCTCGGCGAAGGTGTTCGAGAAGGCGGCGCGCGGCGCCGGTGACATCAGCCGGGCCGGACTGATCAAGGAGCTGCGGACCTTCCGCGGCCAGCGCTTCGACGGACTGACCGTCCCGCTGACGTACACCAGCAAGGGCTCGAACGACACCAAGTGCGCCTTCGGGATGCGGGGTTCGGGCGGTCAGTGGACGGCGATGTCCGGTGGAAAGGCGTTCTGCTGGTGAGCCGCCGACCGGACCGCACACGCAACAGGCGGCGCACCCTGCTGTGGCATCAGATCCTGACCGGGGCGGTCGCCGTGGCGGCGACGGGCGGCATGGCGACGGCGACGGTCTGGCAGCTGGCGGACATGTCACCGGTCGCGGCCACGAGCGCGACGCCGTCCGGCACGCAGGTGGGCGGCGGCAGCCCCCCGCTGTACCCGCAGGCGCCGACGGAGATACCGGGGACGCGTCCGGTGCCGTTCAAGACCGAGAAACGCGACGGCGGGAAGCCTTCGAAGGGCCTCCCGGCACTCCCTTCACTCCCGACGACGCACGGGATTCCCGGCCGGGTCCTCGCCGCCTACCGCAGCACCGTCGAGGACCTCGCGGCCGAGTCACCCCGGTGCGGGGTGCGGATGCCGCTGCTGGCGGCTGTCGGCCGGGTGGAATCCGGGCACGCGCGAGGCGGCGCCCTGGACGGCGACGGCCGTACGCGAGCCCCCATACTCGGCCCGCGACTCGACGGCGGCCCCGGTGTGGCCGCCATCCACGACTCCGACGGCGGGACCTGGGACGGCGACCGGACCTGGGACCGCGCCGTGGGCCCCGCCCAGTTCATCCCCTCCACCTGGCGCCGCTGGGGCAGCGACGGCGACGGCGACGGCGCCCGCGACCCGCACCAGATCGACGACGCGTGGCTGTCGGCGGGCCGCTACCTGTGCGCGGCGGGCGGCGACCTGACCCGCGGCGCCGGAATCCGCAGGGCGGTGCTGGCGTACAACCACTCCGATTCCTACCTGGAGTTGGTGCTGAGCTGGATGCGGGTCTACGGGAACGGGGCCGTGCCGACGGCGGGGCTGCCGGGGGACGGGGAATCGCGGGGCAGGCCCGGGAAGTCGGAGGAGCCGGGCAAGGGGGAGGGGCGAGGGAAGGAGGACGGAAAGCGGAACGGGGAGGAAAAGGGGAAGGGGAAGGGCGGCAAGGAGTCGGGCTCCCCCTCGGCCACGCCCAGCCCCTCGCCGTCGGAGAGCCCGTCGGGCGACGGCGAGCGTCCGTCGAAACCCAAGCTGCCGAGCCTTCCCAGCCCCACCTTCCGGCTGCCGACCTCCGGCCACACACCCTCACCGCTGTTTCCCTCTCGCAGCCCGAAGTGAGCCCGTGAGGTCAGGCGTCGGCGAGCTGCGTGTCCAGCGCGGCGAGGAGCCAGTCGTGGGCCGTGCCCGGGGTCGGCTCCGGGCGGGCGCCGGCCGGGGTGGTCAGTTCCGCCACCAGGTCCCAGTAGCGGTCGAGGCGCGGATCGGAGGAGAGTTGCCCTGCGAGGCCGCGGCGGAAGTCCAGGGTGTCGCGGGCCCTGGACACACTCGCGTACGTCGTGACGAAGCAGTCGAGCGCCGCACCCGGCGCGGGGGCCTCGCCCGCCCGCATCGGCTCGGCCGCAAGATCGTAGGCCTCGGCCAACCCGGCGTACAGCACGGAGGATTCACGCGCGCCTGCCGTGCTGTGGGCGGCGGGCTGGGTGGGGCCCGTGTCCGGTGTGCAGGGGCGTGACACCAACGCGCACAGCCGCGCGAAGGCGAGCACCTGACTCGGGGTGGGGGCGTCGGGCGGGGCCGGAACGGCGGCCTCCAGAAAGGCCGTTCGCGACGCGGCCGGCATCCGGGGCGGCAGCCAGGCCCGCCAGAACCTGGCCAGTGGGGTTGTGCTCGGCGGGGTGTCCAACGAGCCGACGAGCCGCAGCCGGTCCGCACGCTCCTGCGGCGGGCACTCCTGAACGAGGCGCAGCGCCGCCTCCTGCCAGCGCAACGCGCTGAGCCGCGAGCCGAGGGTGCGCAGCTGCCCCGCGACGGCGTCCTCCAGGACTCCGTCCGCCCCCGCCCGCTCGTCGACGATGCGCCGCACCTCGGGAACGGGCAGGCCCAGACCGCGCAGCGAACGGATCGTCCGGAGCCGGTCGAGCGCGTCGGAGCCGTACCGGCGGTGCCCGCCCGCGCTGCGGGTGCGCTCCGGGAGCAGCCCGCTGTCGGAGTAGAAGCGGACCGTCTTGACGGTCGTACCCGCATGCTCGGCGAGCTCACCGATGCTCCACAGCCCGTCGGGCGAGCTGGGCGACAGTTGCACTTGAACCTCCCTCAGGGGGAGTTCCTAACGTACCTCCCGCCACTGACAACCACTGATGGAGGCGTGGAAATGACGGAGTTCGTACTGGTGCCGGGCCTGTTCACGGGCCCGGACGCGTGGCGGGAGACGGCCGGGAAACTGGCGGCCGAGGGCGCGCGGACCCACGTGGTGGACCTGGGGCCCGCCCAGGACCTGGACGCACACATCGCAAGGGTCGTGGCGGCCATCGACACGATCACGGAGGGCGCGGAGGGAGCAGACGGTGTCGCGGGCCGGGACGTCGTCCTCGTCGGCCACGACTACGGCGTGTATCCGGCAGTGGGCGCGGCCGATCTACGGGCCCACCGCATCGCACGGGTGGTGTACCTCGACACGGGTCCGGTGGGCGACGGCGCCGTGGCTCTCGCCGCGGTCCCCGACCAGGAACTGCGCGAACGCCTCGCCAAGGAGGAGAACGCCAAGGGAGAGCTGCCGGCCCCCGCCCGGGAGGATTGGCGGCGCTGGGGAAGCACCGCCGGCGTCCCCGACGAGGCCCTGGACCGACTGACCGCGCACGCCGCTCCGCAACCGCTCGGCACGCTCCTGCAACCACTGCACTTGACCGGCGCGGCCGACGGCCTGCCGACCACTGGAGTGCTGTGCGCGGAGAGCGGCGCGACCATCGACACCGTCCGCATGCTGCTCCGCTTCGGCGACCCGACGGTCAAGGCCCTGGTCCGCCCGGGCGTGACCTTCTTCGAACTGCCCACCGGGCACTGGCCGATGCTGTCCTGCCCGGACGAACTCGCCGACGTGCTGCTGCGCGCGGCGGCCGACGAAGGCACCCGTCTCGACCCCGTGGGCGACGAGGAGACGACACAGTCCGGATACCTCCGGCCGTTCCTCCTGGACGTACCGGAGATCCCACGCGAACGGCGCGGTGCCATCGACCTGTACGTTCCCGAAGGCACTTCGGCGGAGCCCCGCCCGGCGGTCGTGATCGTGCACGGCGGCCCCGTGCCGGAGGACGCACGGCCAACGCCGCGCGACTGGCCGACCCTGATCGGCTACGCCCGCCTCGCGGCATCACGCGGCGCGATCGGCGTCACCCTCGACCACCGGCTGCACGCGGTCACGGCGTATCCGACGGCGGCCGAGGACGTGGCCGCCGCGGTCGCCGAGGTACGGGCCGATCCCCGAGTCGACGCGGACCGGATCGCGCTGTGGTTCTTCTCCGGCGGCGGCCCCCTGACGGCACCGTGGCTGAGGGAGGCCCCGCCGTGGCTGCGCTGCCTGGCGGCGAGCTACCCGATCATGGCGCCCCTGCCCAACTGGGGCGTCAACGACCCCCGGTTCCGGCCCGCGGACGTGGTGGCGCGCGGGGGAACGCCCCCGTTCATCCTCATCCGGGTCGGCCGCGAGGCCCCGGCGGTCGCGACGACGGTGGCCGAGTTCGTCGACGCCGCCGAGTCGGGCAACGCCCCGCTGGAGGTCATCGACGTCCCCGGAGCACCACACGCCTTCGAAGGCCTCGACCACAGCGACGCCGCACGCGGGGCGGTGACGGAGGCGATGGAGCGGGTGCTGGGACGGCTGGGGCTGGGCTGAGGAGACGTCCGGCCACGGCATTGTGCCGGTCAGCCGGTGTCCCGAAGGCCTCGCATCTCCCGCTCAAGATGCGCGCGGAAGCTGCGCGGGGGACGGCCCGTGACCTGTTCGACCGTGGCGGTGGTGCGGTCCTCCGCTCCCTCGGCGATCGACCGGTCCATGTGCGCCAGCATCGCGGCGAACTCCTCCGGGATCTCCGTCGCGAGGTGGTCGCGCAGGTGCTCGTAGGAGAGCTGCTGGTGGGACACCGGACGGCCGGTGAGCTCCGTGATCAGCTTCGCGATGGTGTCGTACGAGAGGGGCTCGGGGCCGGTGAGTACCAGGTCGGTGTTGGGGGCGGCTTCGCCGGTCAGGGCGCGGACGGCGACTGCCGCGATGTCCTCGGCGTCGACGAAACCGATCCGGCCGCTGCCGGTCGCGGTCCGGATGACGCCCTCCTCGCGGATGCTCGCGGCGTGTGCGTGCGCGCCGGTGAAGTTCTGCATGAACCACGAGGGCCGCAGCACCGCCCAGTTGTCGAAGAGCTTGGGCAGATCCTCGTGGACGACTCCTACCGCCGGTCCGCCCTTGGGGATGGCCGCGGCGCTCAGCAGCACCGCGCGGTGGACGCCGGCGGCGCGGGCTCGGCGGAGGAACGGCAGCATGACGGCCGCCGGGTCGGGGTCGCCCACGGGCGGGACGAGGTACACACGGTCGACTCCGTCGAGGGCGGTGTCGTGGGTGGTGGGGGCGTACCAGTCGAAGGGGACCGGTTCCGTGCCGGGAATCGGGGTCGCGCCGCGGCTGGCGGTTCTGGCACGGTGGCCGGCGGCCGTGAGGTGAGCGGCGACGCGGCTGCCCGTGGTGCCGGTGGCGCCGATGACGAGTGTGGCGGTCGTGGTGGTCATCGGGCGCTCCCGGTGAAGTCGGCGCCGTCCTGCTGGACGGCCAAGGGGTTCCAGTAGTCGCGGTACGACGTGATGTGTCCGTCCTCGACCGTGACGACGGCGACGTAGCTCATGTCGAAGGGGCCGCCGGTCTCGACCAGGCGGCCGACGCCGCGCATCTCGACCACGATCGTCCGCGGGTCGGTGGTCTCGTGGATCCGCAGTTCGGGGAAGTCGTGCAGGTCGATGTGGTCGGGGTAGTGGCGCATGTATGTCGCGACGGCCTCCCTGCCGTTCAGGCGCCGTGGCCGGCCGGGCGGGGCGAAGGGGAACTCCATCACGCCGTCCTCGGCCCACAGGCCGACCCAGCCGCTGATGTTCTTGTCGAGGAGCAGCTTCAGGCCGTGGCGGAACAGTTCCGTCGGGGTGGCCGAGGCGGCACGTGCGGACATGCGTGTCTCCATCTCGTAGAATCGCAGAATACGGACCGTGGGTCCGTTTCGAAGGTAGCGGACCGTGGGTCCGTTTTGCAATGAGAGGGAGAAGCGCATGCCGCCCGAGCGCAAGCCACGCAAGGACGCCGCCCGTAACCGGGAGGCCGTCCTCGCGGCCGCCGACGCGCTGTTCGCCAGGGGGACGAGTCCCGAGGACGTCACCATGGCCGACATCGCGGCGGAGGCCGGCGTCGGCAAGGGCACGCTCTTTCGCGCCTACGGCGACCGCTCCGGGCTGCTCCGCGCGCTGTACGAGGCGCGGCTCGAACCGGTCACCGAGGCCGTCGAGTCCGGCCCGCCGCCCCTCGGCCCCGACACACCACCGCGGGAGCGCGTCCTCGCCCTGCTCGACGCCGTGCTGTGCTTCAAGCTGGACAACCGGCGCCTCGCGCTGGCCCTCGAGGGCAGCGGGAGCGGCAGCCCGTATCGGGCGGAGCACTACGAGCGGTGGCACGGCCTGCTTCGGGCCGTACTGGAGCAGGTGCCCGGTCTGGGCGACGGGGAGTTCACCGCGCATGCGCTGCTGGCCGCCACCCGCGCCGACCTCGTCGAGCACCTGGCCGGGCAGGAGGACGTACCGCGCGAACGGATGCGCGCTCAACTGGCGGACTTCGCGGCCCGCGTCATGGGCGGTGCGCCGGGCGACTCCTGAGGCCCGGCCGCCGTCTCAGTGAAGTGCCTGCGCACCTATGACGGACAGCAGCCGCAGCTTCTCGTGGCTCTCGCTGCCGGGGGCGGCCGTGTAGACGAGGAGGAGGTGGGACTGGCCGGGGTCGACGAGTGTCTGGCAGGTCAGTTCCAGCGCGCCGACCTCGGGGTGCACGAAGTGCTTCACCTCGTGGGGGCGGATGCCGACCTCGTGGTCGCTCCACACCCGGCGGAACTCCTCGCTCTGCGCGAGCAGCAGGTCGGCGTAGTGGGCCGCGCGGGAGCCGGGCCCCCGGAGCGTCGCCACACCCCGCAGGCCCGAGACGAACATGCGGGTCAGGAAGGCGTGGTCCTCGGGAGCGTAGAGCTCGCGCGTCGCCGGGTCGGTGAACCAGCGGTAGCCGATGCTGCGGGCCGGGCCGGTGTGGACGGTCTGGTCGCCGGTGAGCGCGATGCCGAGTGGAGTCTGGCGGAGCGTCTCGCCGAGCTCGGTGACGATCTCCGCGGGCGTGTCGTGGAGGCGGTCGAGCACGCGCAGCAGGCCCGGGCCGATGTGCGCGCTGTCCGCGCCGCGCGGGGGCGGGGTGTGTCCGGCGAGCCGGAACAGGTGGTCGCGCTCGTCGAGTGAGAGATGGAGGCCCTGCGCGATGGCGGCGATCATCTGCTCGGACGGGTGGGGGCCGCGCTCACGCTCAAGGCGCGCGTAGTAGTCGGTCGACATGTGGCACAGCCCGGCGACCTCCTCGCGCCGCAGACCGGTCGTCCTGCGGCGTCTCCCGCGCGGCAGGCCGACGTCCTCGGGCTGCAGGGACGCGCGGCGGCGCCTGAGGAACTCCGCGAGTCCGGTCCGGTCGATCACTCTTGCCTCCGTCACGCCACGCGCCACCTTCGATGCCCATTTCTATCGCCCGCGCGAGGCTCCAACCACGGACTGACAATCCCCCCTTCGTCGGTTGCCGTCGCCCTGGCGTCGTCCGAGGCTCTGGGTATGCCCCGCAAACCGATCGACATCACCGTTCCCGACCTGTCCGGCAGGCGCGCCGTCGTCACCGGCGCGAGCGACGGCATCGGGCTCGGCCTCGCCGCCAGGCTCGCCGCGGCCGGTGCCGAAGTGCTCCTGCCCGTACGCAATCCCCGCAAGGGCGAGGCGGCACTCACCACGATCCGCGAGAAGGCCCCGCACGCGGACGTGTCGCTCCGCGAACTCGACCTGTCCTCGCTCGACTCCGTCGCGGCCCTCGGCGAAACCCTGCGGGCGGAGGACCGGCCGATCCACCTGCTCATCAACAACGCCGGCGTCATGACCCCGCCCGACCGGCAGACGACCGCCGACGGTTTCGAGCTGCAGTTCGGCACCAACCACCTCGGCCACTTCGCCCTCGTGTCCCACCTCCTGCCGCTGCTGCGCGCAGGCCGGGCACGGGTCACCTCGCAGGTCAGCGTCGCCGCCAACCAGGGCGCCATCAACTGGGACGACCTGAACTGGGAACGCTCCTACGACGGCATGAAGGCCTACAGCCAGTCGAAGATCGCGTTCGGCCTCTTCGGCCTCGAACTCGACCGGCGCAGCCGGGCCCACGGCTGGGACATCACCAGCAACCTCTCCCACCCCGGCGTCGCCCCGACGAACCTGCTCGCAGCCCGCCCCGAGGTCGGCCGCGCCAAAGACACCATGGGCGTACGCCTGATCCGGACGCTGTCCGCCCGCGGCATCGTCGTCGGCACGGTCCACACGGCGCAGCTTCCCGCCCTCTACGCCGCCACCTCCCCGGACGCCGAACGCGGCCGCTTCTACGGCCCGAGCGGAATCGGGCACATGGGCGGCCCGCCCGCGGAACAGAAGCTCTACACGCGCCTGCGGGGAACGGACGAGGCGCGGCGCATGTGGCAGGTCTCCGAGGAGCTCACGAAGGTCTCCTTTCCCTGCGATACGTAGCGGCACGACGGCGGCCGCGTACGTAAGATGGCTCGCATGCGTACGCGACCGACCCTGACCTGGGAACCGTCCGGCGACCTGCCGCCCGCCACGACCGACCTGGCGCCCGTCGTCGAGGCCGTGCGCGCGGGTGGGGTCGTCGTGCTGAGCGGCGCCGGGCTCTCCACCGAGTCGGGCATCCCGGACTACCGCGGGGAGCACGGTTCGCTGCGGCAGCACACCCCCATGACGTACCAGGAGTTCACCGGCAGCGAGCACGCCCGGCAGCGGTACTGGGCGCGCAGCCAGCTGGGCTGGCGGGCCATGATCCGCGCCCGGCCCAACGCGGGACACCTCGCCGTGGCCGAGCTGGCCGAGGCGGGCCTGGTCACCGGCGTGATCACGCAGAACGTCGACGGGCTGCAGCAGGCCGCCGGTGCCCCGGACGTCATCGAGCTGCACGGCAGCCTGAGCCGTGTGCTCTGCCTGCACTGCCGCGCCTTCACCACCCGCGCCGAAGTCGACCGGCGGCTGCGCGAGGCCAACCCCGGCTTCGAGGCCGAGGCCGAGCGGCACCGTACCGCGCGCGTCAACCCGGACGGCGACGTGGAGCTCCCCGACGAGGCGGTGCGCGACTTCCAGGTGGTGACGTGTGCGGCCTGCGGCGTCGGGGTGCTCAAGCCGGACGTCGTCTTCTTCGGCGAGAACGTGCCGCCGGACCGGGTCGCCGCCTGCCGGGAGCGCGTCGCCGCGGCAACCGCGCTGCTCGTCCTGGGCTCCTCGCTGACCGTCATGTCCGGCCTGCGCTTCGTGCGCCAGGCCGCGGACGCCGGAACGCCAGTCCTGATCGTCAACAACCAGCCCACCCGCGGCGACCGGTGGGGCGTGCGGGTGGAGCTGCCGTTGGGGGAGGCGTTGCGGGACGTGGTGGCGGGCGTTCTCGAGTGAACGTCAGTGCCGGCCGCTCTCCGTCCGGAGCTGGTCGAGCCATTCCTCGCCCATCCGCCGCCCGTCGGGATACTCGTCGTCCCGGTCCCACCGCCACGTCGTGACGACCGCCAGGACGAGGGTCCGGCACGCGGCCAGCAGGTCCTTGTCGATCCCCGAACAGTGCGTGGCGACCTCCTCCGGCGCATGGGCGAGGTCGAACTCGACGGGCCCGCGGCAGCACGTCTCCAGGTCGACGAAGAGCAGGCCGGCGTCCTTGGTGTCGAGAACGTTGCCGGGGTGCGGCTCCCCGTGCAGCAACTGCTCGTCGCCGCCGTGCTCGCCGAGCGTGCGCCCGAGCCTCCGCAAGGTGTTGCCCAGCAGCTCCCGGTCCGCGGCGGCGAGGAGCGGCGTGCGGTCGCGGTCCGCGAGCAGGTCCTGGGCGCGGGCGATCCGCTCCGTGAAGTGCGGGGCCGGGGCGTCGACGGCGCGCATTCCCGCGTGCAGCCGTTCGAGGGCGCGGGCGTAGTCGGCTGGAGGCACCGAGGGTGCGCCCGTGGGCTCGTAGTAGGTCCACAAGGTGATGACGAAGCCGTCCCGCTCGTACACCCGCGGCTGAACGCGCGGATCGAGCGCGGCCACCGGGGACCCGACGGCGGCGAGGCGCTGCGCGAGACCGACCTCGAAATCCGCCACCTGATCGTCCACCGGTGCCACCCGGGCCAGCACATCGCACGGCAGCAGGCGCGCGGTGAGCTTGTTCGAGTCGTGCAGAACGGTGGCGTCGTCCACCCTCAGCCCCAGTGAGGAGCCCACGGCCATGGCCGCCGACAGCGCCCGAGCGGACTCGGTCCCGCGCATCGCCACCTGCTTCCCATAGTTGAGACCTCAGACGGTGTAACCACCGTCCACGGCAAGGTGCTGTCCCGTGATGAACCCGGCCCGGTCCGACACCAGGAACGCGACCGCCTCCGCGATGTCCTGTGCGGTCCCGAAGCGGCGCAGGGGAATGTTACGACGCGTCACCTGGAGCGCGGCGTCGTCGAGTTCGCCGTCCTCGATGAGGCGGGCGGCGATGCCGTCGGTGAGCATGCCGGGGCCGACGCAGTTGAAGCGCACCCCGTAGCGGCCCTCCTCGGCCGCGAGCGCGCGGACGACCGCTTCCACCGCGGCCTTCGTGCCCGAGGACAGGCCGTCACGGACGGGGTAGCGGTGGGTGGCGGCGGTGGTGACCGCGACGACGCTGCCGGCGGTGTCCCGCAGCGGTGCGAGTGCCGGGTGGACCAGGTTGTAGAAGGCCTGGGCCTCGGTGTGGAGCTGTTGCCCGTACCGGGACGGCGGTACCTGACTGAGGTGCACCATCGGGACGTGCGGGCCCGCCGCGTGGACGAGCGTGTGCAGGCCGCCGAACCGCTCCACCGCCGCCCCGACCGCGCCCGCCGCCCCGTCCTCGTCCGTGAGGTCCGCCCGCACGCACTCCACCTGGCCGCCCTCGGCGCGGAGTTCCGCGGTGAGGGCCTCGGCGGCCTCCTGGTTCGAGCGGTACGTGAACAGCACGGTGCTGCCGCGCCGTGCGAGGGTGCGGACGACCGCCGCCCCGATGCCGCCGGTGCCGCCCGCCACGAGCGCGGCGCCCTTGCGGGAGTCGAAGTCCTGTTCCGTGTCCGCATGTGTGCCGTTCAACGCGCCAACTCCCTCACAGCTCCGGCCGGTCGGCGACGCCCGTCGTCGTGATGTCGCCCGTCCCCGCGTATATAGCCGCAACCGCCGAAGAGTTGAAGACATGTCCGGCCGTCGGCGGGAGTCACGGAGGTATCTTCGGTCCCCTGACGAAGGAGCGGATGTGGAGTCGCCGACGAGCAGGGTTGCCGAGCGCGCCGACCGTTCGCCCAAGGGCGGCCGCCCGCGCGCCACTTCCCGCGCCGACCTGGAACGGATCGGCTTCGAGCTCTTCGCCCGGCAGGGCTTCGACGCCACGACGGTCGACGACATCGCGGGCGCGGCCGGTATCGCCCGGCGGACCTTCTTCCGCTACTTCGCGTCGAAGAACGACCTCGTGTGGGGCGACTTCGAGCAACAACTCGCGGGATTCCGCGCACTGTTGAGCGCCACCGGCCCGGACGTTCCGATCATGACGGCGCTGCGCGCGGCCGTGGTCGATTTCAACCGTTTCGATGCCACCGTGGTGCCCTGGCACCGGCAGCGCATGCGACTGATCCTGTCCGTGCCCACCCTTCAGGCCGATGCCACGTTGCGTTACACCTCGTGGCGGGCGATCGTCACGGACTTCGCCGCCGACCGGCTGCGCCTCGCCCCGTCCGACGCGCGCCCGCGGCTCTACGGCCACACCGTCCTCGCCGCGGCCGTCACGGCGTACGAGCACTGGCTGGAGGTGCCGGACGCGGAGCTGAGCGAGCTCCTTGACACGGCGATCCGGCACCTGGAGACAGGGCTCGGCGAGGCACCTCCCGCGTAGTGCGGGCCTCAAGGCAGCTCGCGCCGCATCGCGTCGGCGACCAGCTCACCGATCAGCACGGCGGTCGCGGTCGGGCCACGGTGTGGTGTGTCCGGCAGTATCGACGTGTCGGCCACCCGCAGCCCGCGCACCCCGTGCACCCGCCCGTACTGGTCGACCGCCGGGCCCATCGGGACGGTGCCGCAGGTGTGTTGGGCCGTGCCGGGGTGGTCGCGGATCCATGTGTCGAGCGCGCGGTCGTCGCCGAGGACGTCCGCCCCGGGAGCGAGCAGGCCACCGTCGGAGAGCTCGGTGAACGGCGCGGTGTCCAGGAGATCGGCCGTGGTGCGCACGGCCACGCGCAGGCGGCGAAGGACCTCGTCGTCGCGCAGATAGTCGTAGTCGATGGCGGGGGAGACCGCGGGATCGGCGGACAGCAGCCGGAGTCGGCCGGTCGGGTGCGGAGTCTGCACGGAGGCGAGGAACGAGAGCGGTGCGCCCGGCACGCGGACGGTCCCGCTGACGAGTCCGGCCATCGGGACCAGTGACTGGAGGATCTCGATGTCGCCCGGACAACCGACACCCCCAGCACGGGAGTTGAGGTGCAGGGAGCCGCCGAGCCACGTCGTGGTGGGCGGGGCGAGGTCGTCGCGCGGCAGCCAGTCCAGGACCAGTTGCGGATGGTCGGACAGACGGGCGCCGACGGCAGGTGTGTCGCGGACGACGGGGACCCCGGTGCGCTCCAGGTCCGCGCGTGGACCGATCCCGGAGAGCAGCAGCAGGTGGGGCGTGGCGAGCGCCCCCGCGCACACCACCACGCACCCGGCGCCGACCGTCTCGCTCGCCCCGCCGTCCCGCTCGACCACGACTCCTGTGACGCGACCCCGCTCCACGACCACCCGGCGTACCGAACACCCGCCCACGACCGCGAGGCTGGGGCGCTCGCGCACCGCCGGTGGCAGGTAGGCCAGGCCGGTGTTGAGCCGCACCCCGTCGACCGAGTTCGACGGCACGGGGCCGAAACCCGGCGGCCCCGGCGCGTTCTTGTCGGGCTCCGCCGGAAAGCCGAGCTCGTGTGCGGCATCGCGGAAGGCCGAGGCGGCAGGGTGGGTGAGCGGGCCGCGCGCGACACACAGCGGCCCGCGGTCGCCGTGCGGGCCGCTCCCGCCGAAGTCGAGATCGTTCTCCAGGCGGCGCAGCAACGGCAGTACTCGCTCGTACGCCCACGCGGGATTCCCTGCCCCGGCCCACCGGTCGAAGTCCGCGCGCGGCGCCCGCACGAAGTACCCGCCGTTGACGGTGGTGGACCCGCCGAGGACCCGGCCGCGCGGCACCGACCACGGCCGATCAGGTGTCAGCCGTACGGCATGCGCGAACGTCGCCGGGTGCCCCGGGCGGGCCCCCGGCACGACGCGCGTGTCCAGCAGCTCCGGGGCGAAAGCAGGTGGCACCGCACCGGCCTCCAACAGCAGCACCCTCCGGTCGCCGTCCTCGCTCAGCCGTGCCGCCAGCACGGCCCCCGCGCCACCGGCGCCGACGATCAGCACATCGGGACGGGCTGACGCGATCGGAGCCATGGGACCGGATCCAATCCCGCCGCGGCGACGGCGCGCAAGACCCCCGGCGGCGACCGCACCCTTTCTTTTTGGCATCGCATGCCAATACTCTCGACTCGGCTCGCGCACACCCTCAACCATCCACAGGTAACAGGGAGTTACGCATGAACGAGCAACTCGAAGAGCCCGCCACCGCCGCCCATGCGGCGACCGCCTCGGCCGATGTGGCCGCCGCCGCGACGGCCGTCGACGAACCACTCATCGAGGCCGACGACCTGGTCGAAGAGGTCTCCATCGACGGCATGTGCGGCGTGTACTGATCGTGCCCGCCCCCGCCTCAGGACTCGACGCCTGCGCGTTCGACCTGGACCGCGCCTGGGACGTGCACCCCCAGGTGTCGGTCCGGCCCGAACCCTTCGGCGCGCTGCTGTACCACTTCGGCACGCGCAAACTGTCCTTCCTCAAGGACCGGGGACTGCTCGCCGTGGTCCAGGCACTCGCGGCGTCACCCACCGCACGGGCCGCCTGCGCGAGCACGGGCGCGGACGACGCGGACACGGTCCGGTACGCCCGCGCCCTCGCCGTCCTGGCCCGCTCGTCGATGCTGGTCGAAAGGAGCCCGACACCGTGACCTCGACCCCCGTGGCGGCCAAGCCCGGTGAACGCCTGGTGGACCTCTTCGAATACGGCCTCGACGCGCCGATCTGCCTCACCTGGGAACTCACCTACGCCTGCAATCTGTCCTGCTCCCACTGCCTGTCCAGCTCGGGCCGCCGCGACCCGCGCGAGCTGACCACCGCCGAGGCCAAGGCGGTCATCGACGAGCTGGAGGCCATGCAGGTCTTCTACGTCAACATCGGCGGCGGCGAGCCGACCGTGCGCCCCGACTTCTTCGAACTCCTCGACTACGCCACCGCCCACCACGTCGGCGTCAAGTTCTCCACCAACGGCGTGCGCATCACCCCGGCCGTCGCCCGGCGCCTCGCCGCCAACGACTACGTCGACGTACAGATATCCCTCGACGGCGCCACCGCCGACGTCAACGACGCGGTGCGCGGGACGGGTTCGTACGACACGGCGCTCAAAGCGATGGCGAACCTCGCCGACGCCGGCATGAAGAACTTCAAGCTGTCCGTCGTCTGCACCCGGCACAACATCCCGCAGATGGACGACTTCAAGGCCCTCGCCGACCGGTACGGCGCCCAGCTCCGCCTCACCCGGCTGCGCCCCTCCGGCCGCGGCGCCGACGTATGGGACGAGCTGCACCCGCTGCCCGCCCAGCAACGGCAGCTCTACGACTGGCTCGTGGCGCACGACGGGGAGGTGCTGACCGGTGACTCCTTCTTCCACCTGTCCGCCTACGGGCAGGCACTTTCCGGCCTGAACCTGTGCGGGGCGGGCCGCGTCGTGTGTCTCATCGACCCGGTGGGCGATGTGTACGCCTGCCCGTTCGCCATCCACGACGAGTTCCTCGCGGGAAGTGTGCGCGACACGGGCGGCTTCGCCGGTGTGTGGCGGGAGTCCGACCTCTTCCAGCGGCTGCGCGAACCGCAGCACGGCGGGGCCTGCGCCTCCTGCACCTTCTACGACACCTGCAAGGGCGGCTGCATGGCCGCGAAGTTCTTCACCGGCCTGCCGCTGGACGGCCCCGACCCGGAGTGCGTCCAGGGGTACGGGGAGCAGCTCCTCGCGGAGCGCGACCGGGACGGCGGCACGGTCCCGAAGCCGTCCGGTGACCACTCCCACCGCACCGGCCCGGTCACCGTGCCACTCATGCGAAGGCCCCCGGTGAGCGCGTGTGACGAGAACCCCGTAGCCGGAATCCGCTGATCCACGAGGAGACAGCCGCCCCATGGCAAGAAACCCATGGTTCGAAACGGTCGCCGAGGCCCAGCGGCGCGCCAAGAAGCACCTCCCCAGCAGCGTCTACGGCGCCCTGGTCGCCGGCTCCGAACGCGGCCGGACCATCAACGACAACATCGGCGCGTTCGCCGAACTCGGCTTCGCGCCACGGGTGGTGGGCCACCACGCCGAACGGAATCTGACGACCACCGTCCTCGGCGTCGAGTCCGCGTTCCCGGTCCTGATCTCGCCGACCGGTGTGCAGGCCGTGCACCCGGAGGGCGAGGTGGCCGTGGCCCGTGCCGCCGCCAACCGGGGCGTCATCATGGGTCTCAGCTCGTTCGCGAGCCGGTCGGTGGAGGAGGTCGCGGAGGCCAATCCGAACACCTTCTACCAGATGTACTGGATGGGCAGCCGCGACTCGATGGTGCAGCGCATGGAGCGCGCCAGGGCGGCCGGGGCCAAGGCGCTCATCGCCACCCTGGACTGGTCGTTCTCCAACGGCCGCGACTGGGGCAGCCCCTCGATCCCGGAACGTCTCGACCTGCGTACGGCCTTGAGGTTCGCCCCCGATGTGCTGCCGCACCCGCGCTGGCTCCTCGCGTTCGCCAAGGCCCGCCGCGTCCCCGACCTGACCACGCCCAACCTCCAGGCACCCGGGGGGCAGGCGCCCACCTTCTTCGGCGCCTACGGCGAGTGGCTGCAGACTCCGCCTCCCACCTGGGACGACGTTCAGTGGCTGCGCAAGGAGTGGGGCGGCCCGTTCCTGCTCAAGGGCGTCAGCCGCGTCGACGACGCCAAACGGGCCGTCGACGCCGGTGTCTCCGCCATCTCCGTCTCCAACCACGGCGGCAACAACCTCGACACCACCCCCGCCACCATCCGCCTCCTGCCGTCCGTCGCGGAGGCGGTCGGCGCCGACATCGAGGTCCTCCTCGACGGTGGTGTGCGGCGCGGCGGCGACGTCGCCAAGGCCCTCGCGCTCGGTGCCCGCGCCGTCCTCATCGGCCGCGCCTACCTGTGGGGCCTGGCAGCCAACGGGCAGGCGGGCGTGGAGAACGTCCTGGACATCCTGCGCGGCGGCCTCGACTCCGCCGTCCTCGGCCTCGGACACGCCTCCGTCGACGAACTCGGCCCGGACGACCTGGTGATCCCGGACGGCTTCACCCGCACCATCGGGGTCCCACGTGCCTGAACCGGTGGACCTTGCGCGCGCGACCTGGACCACGGTGCCCGAAGGCTCCCTGGTCCTCGTCCCTGTCGGGTCCACCGAACAGCACGGCCCGCACCTGCCGTTGAACACGGACAGCGTGATCGCCGAAGCGGTGGCGCGCGACCTGGGGCGCCAACTCCCGTACGAGGATGTCGTCTTGGTGCCCACCCTCACCTACGGTGCGAGCGGTGAGCATGCCGGGTTCCCCGGCACCCTCTCCATCGGGCACGAGGCGCTGCACGCGGTCCTCGTCGAGACGACGCGGTCCCTGGCCCTGTGGGCGGGCCGCGTCGTCCTCGTCAACGGCCACGGCGGGAACGTCACCACCCTCGACGCTGCGTGCGCCCAACTCCGCCACGAAGGCCACGACGTCGCCTGGCTCGGCTGCGCCCCACCCGGCGGCGACGCCCACGCCGGCCGCACCGAGACCTCGGTCATGCTGCACCTCGCCCCGGACGACGTACGTCTCTCGGAAGCGGCCCCCGGCGACACCCGCCCCCTGCCCGAACTGCTGCCGCACCTCATCGCCCACGGCGTCCGCGGCGTCTCCCCGAATGGCGTGCTCGGCGACCCGACCGGAGCCACCGCCGAGGAGGGCCGCGAGCTGATCGAGGCGATGGTGTCGAGCGCCGCACACCTCGTCACCACGGGCTGCACCGACCCACGGGGCAGGCTCCTGGTCGCCGCACCGCAAGGAGCCGCATGACCCTCCCGCACGGTTTCGTCGTCGCACTCGACCGGCGCACCCGCGTCCTCGACGGCGGCCGCGCCCTGCTCGGCGGGACCCCGACGCGACTGCTGCTGCTGACGCCAAGGGCCCGCGCCCTGATGACCGGGCGCACTCTGTCCGTACGCGACCGGGCGGGCGCGGTCCTCGCCGACCGGCTGCTCGCCTCCGGCCTCGCCCACCCGCTGGTCACGGAGCTGCCACCGAACGACGCACAGGGATCGGTCACGTACGTCATCCCCGTCCGTGACCGCGCCGACCAGCTGGACCGCGCACTCGCGGGTATCCGGGCCACCACGGCCGACGCCCCGGTGATCGTCGTCGACGACGCCTCCCGCGAACCGGCCCCCGTCGCCGCTGTGGCCGCACGCCACCACGCGCGCGTGGTGGCGCTCCCCGCCAACCTCGGCCCGGCCGGCGCCCGCAACGCTGGTCTGCGCGAAGTCACCACGCCGTACGTGGTGTTCGTCGACTCCGACATCGTCCTCGCGCCCGACACGGTGGACGTCCTGCTGCGCCACTTCGCGGACCCGGCCGTCGTCATCGCGGTGCCCCGCATCACCGCACTGCCGGGCCCCGACGCCGAGCGCTGGCTGGGCCGCTACGAGAGCGTCCGCTCCTCCCTCGACCTGGGCGGCCAACCGGCCGCGGTGCGCACCGGCACCCCCGTCTCCTGGGTTCCCAGCGCCTGCATGCTCGCCCGCACCGACGGGCTCCTCAAGGCGGACGGCTTCGACGCCGCGATGCGCGTGGGGGAGGACGTCGACCTGTGCTGGCGGCTGACCGCCGACGGCGGCCGCGTCCGCTACGAACCCGCTGTGTACGCCGCCCACGAGCACCGGGTCGAACTCGTGGACTGGTTCCGCCGCAAGGCCGTGTACGGCACCGGGGCCCACCCGCTGGCGCGCCGCCACCCCGACAACATCGCCCCCGCGATCCTCGCCCCGTGGAGCGCGGCACTGCTCGTCGCCCTGCTCGCGCAGCGCCGCTGGTCGCTGCCCGCGGCGGGCGGACTAGCGGCCGTGGCCACCGTGAGCAACGCCCGGAAACTACAGGGCATCGCGCACCCCCTGCCGCAGGCGGCGCGGCTCACGGCCCTCGGTACGCTCGCGTCACTCACGCAGGGCACCGCGCTGCTCACCCGACACTGGTGGCCCCTGACGGCGGTGGGGTGCCTCGCCTCGCGCAGGATGCGCCGGGCCACGGCCGTCGCCGCGGTCGCCGACGTCGCCCTGGAGACCCTCGGGCGCGGCCCGAACCCCATCCGCCTCGACCCCGTCCGCTACGCCGTCGCCCGCCGCCTCGACGACCTCGCGTACGGCTCCGGGGTGTGGCTCTCGGCGCTCAAGGGCCGCTCTACCGCGGCGTTGCGCCCTCGGATCGTGTGGCCCGCCCGTCCCCGGTCGCCGCTTCCTCGCGAGCGCGCAGGTCGCCGTACAGCCGCGCGACCCCGCCGCACACCAACGGCATGACCAGGGGCGGCAGCAGGAGCAGCGCCACCGCCGTGGGGAAGACGATCATCAGTACGCCGGTCATCCACACGTTGTCGTCGTTCAGCCACAGCATGCCGAGCCCGGCGTAGTGGTTCAGGGGACCGGCCGCGTACACGACGACCACGTAGGCGAGCACGGCCGCCGCGCAGGACAGCAGGCCCAGGCCGAACGTGCGCAGGCGCGCGCGCCGGGTCAGCACCCAGGAACGCCACACGGCGGCGAACGGGTTGCGGCGCTCGAGGACCGTCTCGGCGGTGGCCCCGGAGAGCCGGAACCAGAGCAGCGGGCCGAGCGACCAGATGGCGATCGGCAGCACCCAACCCACCAGCGTGTACTGCCAGGACGCGGTCTCGCCGAGCGGAGTGGGTTCGACGCCGGGCACCTCTTCCGTGTCGACCAGGGTGAACAGGACCATGCCCGCGAACACCACGACGGCCACGAAGGCGCCGCTCAGGAAATTGGTGACGACGGCGGCGAACAGGCGCGGACGGGTGCGCCGCCACAACTCGCCGACGGACAGCGGCCCGCCGCCGCGCCGGGCATGGGCACTGCCGACCGCGTACGCGCTGTGGAGCACGGAGACGACGACCAGCGCCAACAGGAGGAACACCGGCGCCGCCACCGCCCCGACGGACCGCAACGGATCCAGGCCCCCGTCCGCGTACGCCGCATAGGAGTCCTCGTTGGCTATGTTGCGGTCCGCGTACTCCCGCACGTTCTCGAAGCCGTCCCACGCCGCGCCGAACGCGCAGGCGAGGACGGCGAACCCGAGCACGGCGGTCGCCGCCGACACCCAGAGGGTGAAGCGGTACAGCGTGCCCCGGTAGGGCCTGACGTCGTGTTCCATGAAGATCAGGACGCCCGGCGGGACGAGCGGGGTTCCCGGTGCGGGGCGGTCAGCCCGCGTACGTGGTCCCGAACGCCTCAAGGAACTCGAGCGTCGCCGCCGCCGAGCGATTGGGGCACGACACGGCCGTCCACGTCACCCCGGCCTTCTCCAGCGCGGCGAACGCCTCCCGGTGCCGGTCCGCGTCCAGGGCCGGCCGCGCGAGGGCTTCGTCGCGGTAGGAGTGCAGTACGTCGACGTCTGTACCGCGCCCGGCCGCTGCCGTGGCGTCGCGCACCTCCGCGATCGCGCCCGCCAGTTCGGGCAGTGGGCCGAGCGCCGGGGTGCGCGCGGTGGCACTGAGTTCGGGACCGCCGGACATCGGCATCCAGCCGTGCGCCCGCTCGGCCACCCGGCGCCGGGTCAGCCGTGAGTTGCCGCCGATCCACACCGGTATCGGCTGCTGCGCGGGCTTCGGCAGGGCCTGCGCCTCGCGGACGTTGAAGTGCCGGCCCTCGTAGCTGAACGGCTGGCCGCTCCAGTGCAGCGGCAGCACGTCGAGCACCTCGTCGAACAGGGCGTTGCGCTCCTCGAAGTCGACGCCCAGGGCGTGGAACTCGCCCTTCAGATAACCGGCGCCGAGGCCCAGGATCAGCCGCCCACCGGAGAGCCGGTCGAGCGTCGCCGCCTGCTTGGCAAGGAGCAGCGGATTGCGGTACGGGGCGACGGCCAGATACGTGAGGAGGCGCAGCCGGCTGGTGACCGCTGCCGCGTGGGAGAGCGCCACGAAGGGGTCGAGGGTCTGGTGCCCGCCGTGATTCAGCCAACGTGCGCCGGGGGCAGGGTGTTCGCTGAAGGAGAGGCCGGAGAACCCGAACCGCTCGGCGGCGCGGGCCACTTCGGTCAGCGGACCGGCGTCCAGCATGTCGGCGTCCGGCCCGTGCGCCTCCGGGTAGTGAAACAGGAATCGCATGGCACGCGTCTACCCATGCGCGCCGCAAAAGGGAAGAGCTTCGCCCGGCTCTCCTTCTCTGGTCCAGGAGTTCTGTGGTTCAGGAGCGGGGCCAAGGCTGGCCGCTGATCCGTTCGATGCTGGTGTTGAAGCGCTGCAGGTAGTGCGCGAAGGTCTCCACGTCCTCGGCGGACCAGTCCTCGAAGACCTTGTCCAGCTCCTGGACGTGGGTCGCGCGCTCGTGGTCGAGGCTTCGCTCGCCCTCTTCGGTGAGCCGGAACTTGCGTGCCATGCCCCCGTCCGGATCGGGGATCCGCTCCAGGAGACCGGCCCGCATCGCGCTCGCCGTCTGCCGGTTGAGCGTGGACGCGTCCAGCAGCAGCGCCTCGCTGAGCTGCCCGATCGACATGGGCCCCTGGCCCCTGATCCGGCTCAGCAGGATGTATGCGCTGCGCTCCATGCGGGCGGCCTCGCGGCGCCGCTTCTCGCTGCCGAGCTGATGCCGGCCGAGCACCATGTGCTCGAACTCGACCAGGTGCGATGGCTTGTCCATGTACGTGCGTCCTCCCAGGTCGACCGTATCGCAGGGTGTCGCGGCCGATGCCTCCTGTCCGGGCTCCTGCCCCGCTCCAGCGCCGCACCGTCACATATGTGCGCCACGCATGGAATATGCGCGATGCACATCATGTGTACGATGCACATCGTTGCACACGCTGAAGAGTGAGAAGAGATTGAGGAGTCCTTCATGGATGCGCCCCAGTCGAGCGGCAGGTCGGGCGTCGTCGTCGCCACCCTCGCGCTCGCCGGAACCGTCGCCGCGATCATGCAGACGCTGGTGACCCCGCTCATCGCCGAACTGCCCCGGATCCTGGACACGTCCGCCTCGAACGCGGCCTGGGTCATCACGGTCACCCTGCTCGTCTCGGGCGTGTGCGTACCCGTCTCCGGGCGCCTCGGCGACCTGCTCGGCAAGCGCCGCATGATGCTCGCCTGAGCCGTGCCGCTGGTCGTCGGCTCGGTGGTGTGCGCCCTCTCGTCGTCCGTCGTGCCGATGATCGTCGGGCGCGGGCTGCAGGGGATGGGCATGGGCATGGTGCCGCTCGGCATCGCCCTGCTGCGCGACGTCGTGCCCGCCGCGAAGCTCAGCGGGTCCATCGCCCTGGTCAGCGCGTCCATGGGCATCGGCGGCGCGATAGGCCTGCCGATCGCCGCCGCCGTCGCGCAGTACGCGAACTGGCGCGTGCTGTTCTGGGGTGCCGCCGTGCTCGCCGTGGTCATCGGCGTCATGATCTTCCTGATCGTGCCGGACGTCCCCGCCGCCGCGAAGGGACAGCGCTTCGACGCGCCCGGCGCGATCGGCCTGGCCATCGGCCTCGTCTCGCTGCTGCTCGCGATCTCCAAGGGCGCCGACTGGGGCTGGTCGTCGACCACCACGCTGGGCCTGTTCGGTATCGCCGTCGTGGCCCTCCTCGTATGGGGCCGCTACGAACTGCGCACCCGCGACCCGCTGGTCGACCTGCGGACGACCGCCCGCCCGCGCGTGCTGTTCACCAACGCCGCCTCGATCCTCATCGGCGTAGGCATGTACGCGTTCATGCTGATCGCGCCGCAGGTCCTGCAGTTCCCCGAGGCCACCGGATACGGGCTCGGTCAGTCGATGCTCGCCGCCGGGCTGTACATGGCGCCCGGCGGCGTCATGATGATGCTGATCTCGCCGCTCGGCGGAAAGCTGATCAACGCACGCGGTCCCAAGACCGCGCTCATCGGCGGCGCCCTCGTGATCGCCGTGGGATACGGGGTCGCGCTGCCGCTCATGGGAACGGCCTGGGGCATCATGGTCGCCGGCATCGTGATCAACAGCGGTGTCGCCCTCGCCTACGGGGCCATGCCCGCGCTCATCATGGGCTCGGTGCCGATCTCCGAGACGGCCGCGGCCAACGGCTTCAACACCCTGATGCGCTCGCTCGGTACCACCATCGGCTCCGCCGTGATCGGTGTGGTCCTCGCGCAGATGACCGTCTCCATGGGCGGCCACACGCTCGCCTCCGAGGACGGATTCCGCACCGGCCTGATGATCGGCTGTGGCGTCGCCCTGGTCTCCGCCGCCGTCGCGACACTGATCCCGGCGCTGCGCAAGGCGGAACCGGACCCGGCCGCCGACGCACGGCCCGCCGAGGGGACGGTTGTGGTGCGAAGTGCAGGGCAGGAGTGGTAAAAGGTCATCCGGGTTCCCTTGCCAGGCACGGCACTTGGAGGTGCACCGTCATGCTCCCGGCTCGCCGACACGCAGCGGAGGCTGCCTGCGAGAGAGCAGAACGGTCCGCTGAACTCGAGGCGCAGGTCGAGCAGTTGAAGGAAGCGGTGACCTCGCACGCCGAGGTCGACCAGGCCATCGGCGTCGTGATCGCGGTCGGCGGTGTCACGCCCGCCGAGGCCTGGGACGTGCTGCGCGAGATCTCCATGCGCACCAACACGCGGCTCCGGCTGGTCGCCCGGCAGCTGGTCGCCTGGCCGCGCACCCGCGAGCTCGATCCGGTGATCCGCGCCGAGCTGGAGCGACAGCTCGCGCAGCGCAGGACGACGGCGAGCCCGGTGGCGACCGAACCTCGCTGAAGCCCCGCTCCCCGGCCCGGACCGCGAAGGCTCCCGCCGAGAAGCGGGGGCGGGCTCACTGCCGAACCCGCCACGGCCAGCATTGACCGCTTCACCCCTCGGAGTAACACGCAGGCCCGCTCACTAACGCAAATGTGCCCGGAATCTTCACGTGTGCTGGCCCGCCCGGTCACCGAGTCCGCCAGGAGCGTGTTCGGCCAGGACCTCGGCCGTCCGGCGCAGGACCGCCTCGGTCTCCTCGTCCGTCAGCGGTACGAGTTCCAGGGTCAGCTCGCCTTCGTATTGACGGTCCGTGTAGACCCAGATCCGCGGGTCCCCGGAGCTGAGCGCGTCCGCGAGGGCCCGCGCGTCGAGCCCGGCCCGTGCCACGTCGACGTGCAGTGCGGCCCGGGGGAACGGCAGCCCGGCCGGATCCGGGACGGGGTGCGCGGTGAGCCCGGGCAGCGCGGCGGCGCGGGCCGAGAAACGCGCGACCTTCTCCTCCTGGCGCCGAGCCCACGCGGACACGTCAAGGTCCTGCCGTGCCTCCAGCGCGGCGAGCGTGCCCACGATCGACTCCTTGCTCGCCTTCATCGCCCGGCCGATGCCCCTGCCCTGCGCCCGCACCGCCCGGACGGCCTCGGCGCGGCCGAGCACCAGTCCTGCGGTCGGACCGCCCAGGTACTTCTGGCCGCTGACGAGGACGAGGTCGGCCCCGGTGCCGAGGAGTTCGCCGATCCGGAAGTCCTGCGCGGCCCCGTCGATGACGGCGGGCACCCCGCGCCGGTGCGCGGCGGCGACCGCCTCGGCGAGCGGAACGCGTGCCCCGCGCGTGAGCCGCGACGACACCAGCACGAGGCAGGCGGTGCCGGGGTGCGCGAGATCCTTCTCCAACTCGTCCAGGGTGCAGGCGGAATCGGTTCCCGACAGGACGGGCGTGGCGCCCGCGAGACGGATGTCCTGGACCAGTGGATGCCCGTAGTCGACCGCGTGACCCGCGGGGAGCACCACGCGCGCGGGCAGCCCGCCGGTGTCCGGCAGCGCGGCGATCCGCGCCGTCGACTCGCCCGTCATCGCCGCGGCGACCGACAGCGTGATCGCCGACGACGTGCAGTGCACGACCGTTCCGGCCTCCGCCCCCGTGGCGCGCGCGAGGGTGCGGTCGGCGAGCTCGTGCAGCTCCTCCATGACGAAGAAGCCGGCCAGCGCCTCCGCGACCGCGCGCCCGACCCGCTCGTCGCTGCGCGAGACACCGGCCGGGGTGAAGGGCCCCCGGGCGTTGATCAGCCGCGTCAGCCCGTACCGCTCGTGCGGCCCCTGCTGTTCGTGAAGTCCCATGGGCAGCATGGTGCCTGGTCGGCGGCGTGTGTCCGGCGACCGGCTCAGCGGGTCGCGTGCAGCGCGTCGCCGAACCGGCGATGGCTGTGCCGCCAGCCTTCGCCGACCCGCACCGCGTCGCGCACATGCGGATGGTCCGCGGCGAGCCCCACGTGCTCGTGCTCCACCTCCGGGACCGACCCGTCCGCGGCCACCGGCCACAAGCGGGCCGCCGCGATGCCCGCGCCCACCGCCACCACCGAGAGCCCGGCCACGGCGGCGCCGAGACCGGCCCGCGCGCCCAGCCATCCGGCCAGCGGGTACGTGAGCAGCCAGCACGCGTGCGACAGGGAGAACTGCGCGGCGAACGCGGCCGTACGCTCCCGCTCCGGCGCGGCCCGCCGGACCAGCCGCCCTGTCGGCGTGAGCACCATCGAGCACGCGCCACCGAACGCGGCCCACGCGGCGAGCAGCGCCGGCACCCGCCAACTCCCGCTCTGTGCCGCCGTGATGACCCCGACGGCCACGAACACCGCGCCCAGCGCCAGCGCCCCGCGCACCATCACCGCCCGCTCGCCGACCCGCTCCAGCACACGCGGCACCACGAGCGCCACCGCCATCGACCCGGCCCCGTACGCCCCCAGCGCCACCGGCAGCGCGCCCGACGGCAGGCCCAGGAAGTCCCTTACGTAGACGACGGAGTTGACGGTGACCAGCGCGCTCGCCGCCGCCACGGCCAGGTTCAGCGCCAGCAGACCGCGCAGCTGCGGGAGTGCGAGGAAGAGCCGGGTCCCGGCCGTCGCCCTGGCGAACACCCCACCTGCGCGCGGGGGAGCGGGCGCGCGCTCGGGCAGCGTCGCCGAGACCACCAGCGCGGCGGAGGCGAGGAAACCCACGACCGTTCCCGTGAACAGCCGGTGGTACGAGAGCACGGACAGCAGCGCCGCGGCGAGCGCCGGACTGAACAGGCTCTCCATGTCGTACGCGAGCCGGGCGAGCGACAACGCGCGCGTGTAGTCACGTTCGTCGGGCAGCACGTCCGGGATCATTGCCTGGAACGTGGGCGTGAACACGGCCGAGGCGGACTGCAGCACGAACACCAGGACGTAGACCTGCCACACCTGGTCCACGAACGGCAGCATCAGGGCCACGCCCGCCCGCAGCAGATCGGAGCCCACCAGCACCGCGCGCCGCGGCAGCCGCTCCGCGAACGCCCCCACCAGCGGGGCGACCAGCACATACGCCGTCATCTTGATCGCCAGGGCGGTGCCGAGCACGGCCCCCGCGTCCGCCCCGGCGATGTCGTACGCCAGGAGCCCGAGCGCGACGGTGGCGAGGCCGGTGCCCACCAGCGCGACGACCTGGGCGCCGAACAGCCGGCGGTACGTGCGGTGGCGCAGAACCGTGAGCATGCGGGGCCCTCCCGAAGGCTGCGTCGCCAGAATACTCGTCATGTGCGCACCTGCGCACATGACGAGTATGGAACACCGGGTGGGCCGTTCGCACAAGAGCCGTATGACCAGGGCTCTAGGCTGGGGCCATGCCCGCAAGCGACCCGACCCCCGCCGCGGCCCACGCGGCCGTCGCGCACCCGCGCGAGCCCGACGCCGCCCGACTCGCCGAGGCGACACGGGTGTTCGCCCTGCTGTCGGACGCGACCCGGCTGCACGTGCTGTGGCTGCTCGCCCTGGAGGAGTCGGACGTGGGCTCGCTCGCCGACCGCGTCGCCGCCTCGCGCACGGCCGTCAGCCAGCACCTGGCGAAGCTGCGGCTCGCGGGCCTGGTCGAGGCGCGCCGCGAGGGCCGGCACATGCACTACCGCCTCACCGACGGGCACCTGCGGCGCCTGGTGACGGAGGCGCTGAGCCACGCGGACCACCGGGTGACCGGAGAGGCCCCGCACGACTGACTGAGAGGCGCGCGACCGGGCAGCTCTTGCGTCACGTACGGTCGCGGACCGAGGTCAGCAGTCCGTAGAGGACGACGTTCCCCGCGTACCCGGTGCTCTTGCTGTACGTGCCGCCGCAGGTGATGACGCGGAGTTCGGGCAGGCCGGTGTCGCCGTAGACGCGGCGGGACGGGAAGCGCTTCTTGTCGACGACATCGATGCCGTGGATCTCGAACACGGCCGTCTTCCCGTCCGCCCGGTCGATCTCGATGTGCTCGCCCTTCTTGAGCGCGCCGAGGCCGTAGAAGACGGCGCGGCCCTCCGCGTTGTCGACATGCCCGTCCACGACCGCCGTGCCGCGCTCGCCAGGCGTGACCGCGCCCGGGAACCAGCCCGCCAGGTTCGCCTTGTCCGGCGGCGGCGCGTCCAGCCAGCCCTCCGGGTCCCGGCCGACGCGTGTCAGCGGAGCGTCCACACCGATCTCGGGGATGCGGATGCGCTGCGGCGCCGCCGCGGGCAGCGGGTCGGCGGGAGGCGTCGTGGTGCCGAGCTTCGCCGCGCCGGGTTCGGGCTGGGGCGGCCCCTCCCCGGAGATCCCGTGGTGCACCAGCAGGACGCCGGCGAGCAGCGTCGCCGCGAGGAAGGACCAGGTGGGGCGGCGGCTCCGCACCGCAGGCGGGGACTCGGCTATCGCAGGCATCGGCGCGCCCCGCTCTGGTGCCGTCGTCGGCGCAGCCGCCTGCCGAGGAGCACCGGCAGAACCGCCAGGGCGAGCAGGCCGGTCGCCGCGCCGAGGTGGCGGCCGAGCCCGCTCGATGTGTCGGCCGCCTCGGGGCCCGTGGCGGGCGCGGGCGCCGGGGCGGCCGCGGCCAACTGCTGCGGAGCGGACGGGGGCCGGGACGCCGCCACCTGCTGCGCGTGCAACGGCGCCGCCTGCGCACCCCAGTCGAGCAGCGCGCGGCTCTCCTCGTAGACCGCGTTGAAGTCCCCGGCCCGCGGGTTCATGACGGTCACCAGCACCGTGCGCCCCTCGTGCGTCGCAGCGGAGATCAGGGTGTTGCCGGCCTTGGACGTGTAGCCGTTCTTGACGCCGATCAGGCCCGGATACGGCTTCACCCCGTGCGAGCCCACGAGGAGCCGGTTGGTGTTCTCGATCCCGAACGCCCGCGGGCCGCCGGCCGCGGGGAAGCGCGCCCACTTCGTGGCCATGTAGCGCCGGAAGTCGTGGTTCCTGAGGCCCTCCCTGGCGATCAGCGCCAGATCGTGGGCCGAGGAGAACTGGCCGCGGGTGTCGTAGCCGTCGGGGGAGCGGACCTGGGTGTCGTGGGCGCCGATCCGGCGGGCGGTCGCCTGCATCTGCGCGACGGTGCGGGAGACCCCGCCGTTCATGTGGGCGAGGGTGTGCACGGCGTCGTTGCCCGAGCTGAGGAACACGCCGCGCCACAGGTCGGCCACCGTGTAGCGCTGCCCCTCGTCGACCCCGACGAGGCTGCTGCCCGGGGCGACGTCGGAGAGATCCCCGTACGTCGCCCGGTGCACCTCGTCCTGGCGCAGCTTCGGCAGCACGGTCAGGGCGAACAGCGCCTTGAGCGTGCTCGCGGGCGGCAGCCTGCGGTGCGGCGCCTTCGCGGCGAGGACGTCACCGGTGCGCGCGTCCATGACCTCCCACGACAGCGCGGACAGCTTGGACGGCGGGGCCGGCGGGTCGGGCACCATAGGGTCGGCACCGGCCGGGCCGACGGCGGCGACGGACACCGTCGCACACACGCCGCACGTGACAACGGCCCTGCTCAGGACAGGGCGAAAGCGGAAGAATGACGCCATGCCGGAAACGTAGAACCGGCTCGGCGCAACCGCGCTCCACGTACGCCATACGGCCCGCGCACACGGGGGACGCCCGCCACGAGGTGCGCACGGTACGGCCCGGAAATACGCTGTTCGGGTGACGGCCGCGCCGCCCGGTGCGGCCGTGCTCCTCCCCGCCGAGCCGGGCGGGCCACGAACGTGACGTACGTACGCTGGAATGACACGACGGTGGAGGTGGCCGCCATGACGGCCCAGACACGACTCCTGAACCGGCTCTCGCACGCGGACCGCGACCGGTTGCTGCCCCTGGCCACAGAGGTCTCGTTCGCCCAGGACACCCGGATCTTCGAGGAGGGGGACCGGGCGGACCGGTTCTGGATCATCCGGACGGGGATGGTGACCCTCGACGTCCGCGTCTCCGACCGCACCCTGCTCCCCATCGACCCGCTCGGCCCGGGTGACCTGCTGGGCTGGTCCTGGCTGTTCCAGCCTTACGAGTGGGACTTCGGCGCGGAGGCGTTCAGCCCGGTGCGTGCCTACGAGTTCGACGGCGCCGAGGTGCGGGCGCTGTGCGAGCGGGAACCGCGGCTCGGTGTGGCGGTGCTGCACGCGGTGGCCGAGGTGATGGCGCACCGGCTGGAGTCGGCGCGGGTCAAGCTGGTCGAGGCGCATCGGACGCACGGGCGCATCCAGGCGCTCTAGGCGTTCGAGCGGTTCCCGTGGGGGCGTCCGTGTCACCCGACTCGACGCCTCGACAGGCGGTGGGCGCCTCCACGCGGTGGGATCGGTCGCGGAGCATCCGAACATCCGTGGTCCGTCCGCCGGGCCCGCCGAGAGGATCCGCATGGGCCGCACCGCGTCCTGGCCGACCGCCGCCGTCGCCGCGGCCGCACTCGCCTTCGGGGCGCTGGCATGCCCCTCGGTGGCCCGGGCGGCGGACGACGATCCGTGGAGCACCGACACGTCGTGGACCGAGAGCCGGCCCGTCGACGACACCTCGGGAACGCTGGAACTCGTGCCCGCCGACCCGGGGCCGGGCGCGAGCGTCACGGCGAACACGAGCGCCTGCGGCGAGGACCGGATCGCGACGGGGTACGCCGACAGCCTCGGAGCGGGCGAGTTCCCCTTGCAGACGGCGACGCAGGAGGGCTCGGTCACGGGCCAGTTCAAGGTGCCGACGGGCGCCAGGTCCGGAACGTTCCCGATCACCGTGACCTGCGAGAGCGGCACCGAGGTGCGGCAGACGCTCACCGTGTCGGGGCGGGGGAGCACCGAACTGGGCGGGGTGAAGGCCGGTGCCGGCGGGTCGCTGGGCACGCTGAGCGTCGCGCAACTCGCCCTGGGCGGGGTCCTCATCGCGGGCGCGCTGGGCGCGGCCGGGTACTACGCACGCCGCCGCGCCCAGGAGACGTGATGGTCGTCCCGGGCGCGGCGGTGGTGACGAACTCCCTCAACCCTTGCGGGTCTTGACCTCTTCCGTGAGGGCGGGGACGACGTCGAAGAGGTCGCCGACGACGCCGTAGTCGACGAGGTCGAAGATCGGCGCTTCGGCGTCCTTGTTGATCGCGACGATCGTCTTGGACGTCTGCATGCCCGCGCGGTGCTGGATCGCGCCGGAGATGCCGGAAGCGATGTACAGCTGCGGCGAGACGCTCTTGCCGGTCTGGCCGACCTGGTTGGAGTGCGGGTACCAGCCCGCGTCCACGGCGGCGCGCGAGGCGCCCACGGCCGCGCCCAGGGAGTCGGCAAGGGCCTCGATGACCGAGAAGTTCTCGGCACCGTTGACGCCACGGCCACCGGAGACCACGATCGCGGCCTCGGTCAGGTCCGGACGGCCCGTCGACTCACGCGGGGTGCGCGAGGTGACCTTGGTGCCCGTCGCCTGCTCGGAGAACGACACCGCAAGCGCCTCGACCGTACCGGCGGCGGGGGCCGGCTCGACGGGGGCGGAGTTGGGCTTGACGGTGATGACCGGCGTGCCCTGGCTCACGGTCGACTTGGTGGTGTACGAGGCGGCGAACACCGACTGGGTGGCCACCGGGGCGCCGTCACCGGCTTCCAGGTCGACGGCGTCGGTGATGATGCCCGACTTGATGCGCAGCGCCAGGCGGGCGGCGATCTCCTTGCCCTCCGCGGACGAGGGCACCAGCACGGCGGCCGGGGACACCGCGTCGTAGGCGGCCTGCAGCGCGTCCACCTTCGGCACGACGAGGTAGTCGGCGTACTCGGCGGCCTCGTGCGTCAGGACCTTGACGGCGCCGTGCTCGGCGAGCGCGGCGGCGGTGTCGGCGGCGCCGTTGCCCAGCGCGACGGCGACCGGGTCACCGATGCGGCGCGCGAGGGTCAGCAGCTCCAGGGTGGGCTTGCGGACGGCACCGTCCACGTGGTCGACAAAGACCAGAACTTCAGCCATGGGACTTCAATCTCCTGCAATCACAAAGAACTTGGGCGATGGGTGGGTACGGCTGAAGCTCAGATGAACTTCTGGCCCGCGAGGAACTCGGCGAGCTGCTTGCCGCCCTCGCCCTCGTCCTTGACGATCGTGCCCGCGGTGCGCGCCGGACGCTCGTCCGCGGAAGCGACCTTCGTCCAGGCACCCTCGAGGCCGACCTGCTCGGCCTCCAGGTCCAGGTCCTCCAGGTCCCACGCCTCGACCGGCTTCTTCTTCGCCGCCATGATCCCCTTGAACGAGGGGTAGCGGGCCTCACCCGACTGGTCCGTCACCGACACCACGGCCGGAAGGGACGCCTCGAGCTGCTCGGAGGCGGTGTCACCGTCACGGCGCCCCGTCACCTTGCCGCCGGCGACCGCGACCTCGGACAGCAGCGTCACCTGCGGCACACCCAGCCGCTCGGCGACCAGCGCCGGCACGATGCCCGCCGTGCCGTCCGTGGACGCCATACCGGAGACCACCAGGTCGAAGCCGGCCTTCTCGATCGCCTTCGCCAAAACGAGCGAGGTACCGATCGCGTCCGTGCCGTGCAGGTCGTCGTCCTCCACGTGGATCGCCTTGTCCGCACCCATCGACAGCGCCTTGCGCAGCGCGTCCTTCGCGTCCTCGGGACCCACGGTCAGGACCGTGACCTCCACGTCGTCATCGGAGTTCTCCGAGATCTGCAGCGCCTGCTCCACCGCGTACTCGTCCAGCTCCGACAGCAGACCGTCGACATCGTCACGGTCCAACGTCAGGTCATCGGCGAAACCCCGGTCGCCCGTGGCGTCCGGCACGTACTTCACGGTGACAACGATCCTCAAGCTCACGCCGACTCCTCCACTGCCCTGCTGCCCTACTGCAGTCGTCCAACTACTTCCGCCAACGTATGGCACTCAGTTCCCTCTGTAAAGGTACCTAGTGCCATGAGGGGTGGTCCGGTGTTACGTTCCCGGCATGAGCGAGGCACGCGAGGTCAACGGGGCACAGAAGAAGGCACCCATGCGGGAGGTGCTGGCCGAGGCGGCGTTCCAGCTGTTCACGGAGCGCGGGTTCGAGCGGACGACCGTGGACGACATCGTGGCGCGGGCCGGGGTCGGGCGGCGGTCGTTCTTCCGCTACTTCCCGTCCAAGGAGGACGCGGTCTTCCCGGACCACGAGAGCTGCCTCGCCGACATGACGGCGTTCCTCGACGCCGCGAGCGACGAGAGCGACGCCGTGGACGTGGTGTGCGACGCCGCCTGCCTGGTGCTGCGCGTCTACTCCACGAACCCCGAATTCTCCGTGCAGCGCTACAAGTTGACCCGCGAGGTGCCGGGCCTGCGGACCTACGAACTGTCCGTCGTGCGGCGCTACGAGCGGATGCTCGCCGGGTATCTGCGGCGGCGCTGGGCCGATGCCGCAGACGCTTCGCTGCGGGCCGAGGTGGTGGCCGCCTCCGTCGTCGCCGCGCACAACAACGGCCTGCGCTCCTGGCTGCGTTCGGGCGGCGAGGGCGACGCCGAGGACGCGGTCGACCGCGCGCTGCGGCTCGTGCGGCGGACCTGGGGGGAGGGGGCCGCCGGCGCGGGTGCGCCCGAGCCCCAACAGGAGGACGTCGTCGTGATGGTGGCGACCAAGGGTGCCCCGATGTGGCGGGTCATCCAGCGGGTGGAATCGGCGCTGCGGGACGACTGAGAGACGCCCGGGAACGGAGCCCGAAGCAACTTGATGGTACTCAGTGTCTTTACCGCCTGGCACTGAGTGTCATACGCTGACAGGGCGTCGAGGCACTGCCGCCCGGCGCGCGCCGGCGAGTGCGGGAGGCCGAAGGATGTCAGTGATGTCAGGGACGTTCACGAGCGGCATCGGCGTCATGGCGCCGAAGGGTGGCGAGGGCGTCAAGGGTGCCCCGCACGGTTCGGTCGGTAGCGACGGTGCGGACGCCGACACGGGATTCGCCTACCAGCGCTGCCGTTGGTGTCGTACCCCGTCCTTCCGGCGGCTGTTGTGTCCGGTCTGCGCGTCGAGCGAGTTGAAGACCGAGCACAGTGCGGGTCCCGGCGTCGTGGTCCAGTCCCGCGTCGTCCACCGCGGCACCGGAGTCGCGCGCAATGAGGCACTGGTCCGCTTCCCCGAGGACTTCGTCGTGCCCTGCCGCATCGTGGGCACCGCACCGCACATGGTGTGGCTCGGTGCCACCGTGCGCCCCGTGGCGAACGCGGCCGCCGACTCCGGCGAGGTCTTCTTCGAGCTCGAGGACGACTTCGCCGTCGACTACGACCTGCGCTGAACCCGGCGACCCGTACCGACTGACGATCGTCGTTGCCGCTCAGGCCCCGCCGGCCCCCGCGGCCTCCTCGGCGATCCGGTCGAACTGCGCGCCCATCGCCTCGGCCAGGGCCTGCGCGGCGGACAGCGGACGCACCATCACCATGAAGTCGTCGATGAGGCCGTCCTCGTCGAAGTGCAGGAAGTCGGCGCCGGTGATCTTCCGGTCGCCGACCCGCGCCTCGAAGACGAGCACGTGGTCCCGCCCCTCGGCGTCGCCGATCTCCCGCACGTAGCGGAAGTCCTCGAAGACGCGGGTGACACCGCGCAGGATCGCCGCGGTGATCGCCTTGCCCGGGTAGGGCTTGAATACGACGGGGCTGGTGAAGACGACGTTCTCGGCCAGCATGGCCTCGACCGCGTCGAGATCGTCCTTCTCCACGGCCGCACGGAAAGGATGCATGGGTGCCACCTCGGTTCCTCGCCCATCGACTTCATAGGCAACAAGTTGAATAGGTGCGGGTGACAGTAATCGCATCGCTGTATGGTGTCCACATGTCGCTCAAGTACGCCGTCCTGTCCGCGCTGCTGGAAGGCGAGGCCTCCGGCTACGACCTGGCGAAGATCTTCGACGTCTCGGTGTCGAACTTCTGGGCGGCGACGCCCCAGCAGCTCTACCGGGAGCTGGAGCGGCTGACCGCCGACGGGCTGATCGACGCCCGGGTGGTGCCGCAGGAGCGCAGGCCGAACAAGCGGATGTTCACGCTGTCCGCGGCCGGCCGCGCCGGCCTCGCGGCGTTCACGCGGCGGCAGCCCAGGCCGCTCGCGCTGCGCGACGAACTCATGGTGCAGGTGCAGGCCGTCGACGTCGGTGAACTCGCCGCCGTCCGGGCGCACATCGAGGAGCGCATGGACTGGGCGCGCGGGAAGCTCGCCCGCTACGAGCGGGTGCGGCGGCATCTGCTCGGCGAACTGGACGAGGACGACTTCCTCGCCGACGGGGAGCGGATCGGCCCCTATCTGACACTGCTGCGCGGCATCTCCTTCGAGGAGGAGAACCTGCGCTGGGGGCGGCGCGTCCTGGAGATCCTGGAGCGGCGCGCCGCCCGCTCCGCTCAGCCCTCCGGGTCCCCGGAGGGCTCGGGCTCCTTGAGCTGAAGCCCGTTCTCCCAGATCTTGTTGAGCGTCGTCACCAGCTTCTCGTACGGGATGCGCTGGCCGAGGACGAAGACCAGGTACGCCATGCGGCTCACCATGACCGACAGGGCGTGCGCCGTCACCAGCGGGTCGAGGGCCGGGTCGGCCGCGCCCGCGTCCTGAAGGGAGCGGATCAGCTTGGCGTTGCGGCGCGCGAACGCGTTGCCCCGCTCGATGCGCAGCTGCTTGAACGTCTCGTCGACCTGCGCGACCTGCTCGAAGAGCGCCATGAGGCGGGCGTTCTTCTTGTAGGCGCGCAGATACTCGCGGTTCGACGCGTCGATCATCTCGCGCGGATCGGTGATGCCGGTGCGCTCGCGCAGATGCGGGTGGAGCATCTCCTCCTGCACCTGCGCCACGAGCGCCTGGAAGATCTCTTCCTTGCTGTTGAAGTACGTGTAGAACGAGCCGGACGCGACATGTGCGGCCTTGGAGATGTCCGTGATCCGGGCGTCGAGATACCCGTCGCGCTCGAACACCTCGCGGGCGGCGGCGACCAGCGCGTTGCGCGTGCGGACGCCGCGGGCGCTGCGCGGTGTGATGGGTTGCTTCTGTCCGCCGTCTGCGGCCGGGGCGTGGGCAGCCAACGCGGGTCCCTCCGTTCGTGTTTCCACTGGTGGGCGAACATTCCTCAGAGGGTGTGCACCCACCGGTGGCTGCGGATCGTATCAGCCGACATCCGCGAGGAACTCCAGGAGAGCGGAGCTGACCGCGCCGGCCCGCTCCTGCTGGATCCAGTGCCCCGCCCCGTCGAGCACGACGCGCCCGCGCAGATCGGTCAGCACCTCCTCGAGCCGGTCGGCGGGCATGAACCGGCCCACCGGGTCCGCGGACCCGGTGACGAACAGGGAGGGGCAGTCGATGGTGCGTCCGGCGAGGCGCTCCGTCAGCTCCCAGGTGCGGTCCATGTTCCGGTAGTAGTTGAGGCCGCCGGTGAACCCGGTGCGCTCGAACTCCTCGACGTAATAGGCGAGTTCCTCCTCGCTCAGCCACGGCGCCGGCGGGAAGTTCTCGTCCGGGCGCCCGGCCCACTCGGCGGACCAGATCTCCCGTGTCACCAGCGTCCTGCGCACGTTCTGCGCGAGGGCGCGGTCGGCGACACCCGACTCCTGGAACCACACCATGTAGAAGGCGTCGCCGAGCCGCCGCCGCATGACGGGCAGCGGCGCCACGGGGGAGCGGGGCGCCACCGGCACGCTCATCCCGACCACACCCCGCACCCGCTCCGGGTGCGCGAGCGCCATCTGCCACACCACCTGCGCACCCCAGTCGTGCCCCACGAACACCGCGTCGTCCGCGCCCACGGCATCGAGCAGCCCGACGAGGTCCCCACAGATGGTGAGCGTGTCGTACGCGTCGACATCCTCAGGCCGCGAGCTGCCGCCGAACCCCCGCATGTCGGGGGCGAGCACCCGGTACCCCGCGGCGCCGAGCGCGAGCACCTGATGGCGCCACGAGAAGGCCAGCTCCGGGAAGCCGTGGCAGAGCACCACCAGCGGCTTGTCGTGCTGGTCGGCATTGGCCGGGCCGTGCTCGAAGACGCGCAGCGAGATCCCGTTCACGTCGACCTGCCGAGAGGCCACGCGCTTCCACTCGGTCACGGGGGAGGGGGTGGTCATCTGGGCAACTCCTCGAACTCGGCACCGGGTGACAACTTGAACAGTCCCTGTTCAAGGGCATGTTCAAGGTATTGAAGTTGACGTTGGGTTCAAATATACAGGGGGGCGGCCGCAGGCCACAGCGGTCGTGACATGTCCGGACGACGGAGGAGCCCCGCACGTGAATCCGCCCACCGCACAGCCCAGAAAAGGCTCCGAGCAGGCAGCCGCCGGGACAGCTCCGGCGCGCGCCTCGGGCAAGCTACTTGCCGCCGGACTCATCGGAAGTTCCATCGAGTGGTACGACTTCTTTCTCTACGGGACGGCCGCCGCGCTGGTCTTCCCGCAGGTCTTCTTCCCCGACTCCTCGGCGCTGACCGGCACCCTGCTGTCGTTCAGCACGTTCTGGGCGGGCTTCGTCGCCCGGCCGATCGGCGGAGTCGTCGCGGGACACCTCGGCGACCGGCACGGCCGCAAGGCGATGGTCGTCCTGTCCATGGCGCTGATGGGCGCCTGTACGTTCCTCATCGGCTGTCTGCCGGGCGCCGGGGTCCTGGGCGCCGCCGCGCCGCTGCTCCTGGTGCTGCTGCGCTTCGTGCAGGGCCTCGCCTGCGGCGCCCAGTGGGGCGGCATCGCGCTGCTGCTCACCGAGTCCGCCTCACCCAAACGCAAGGGATACGCGGGCACCTTCGGGCAGATGGGTGTCTCGATCGGAGTGTGCCTCGGCAACGGGGTCTTCCTCCTCTCGAGCGCGGTCACCTCGGACGAGGCGTTCCTGAGCTGGGGGTGGCGCATCCCGTTCCTGGTGAGCGCCGTGCTGCTGCCCGTCGTGATGTACGTGCAGAACAAGGTCGAGGACTCGCCCGAGTTCCGGGCCATGGCCGAGCAGGCCGCCGCGAAGAGCGACAAGGAGAAGGTGGCCCGGGCGCCCGTCGTCGAGGTGATCCGCACCAAGTGGCGCACCGTGCTGCTCGCGGCGGGACTCCTCGCCGGCACCAACTGCCTCTTCTACATCAGCATCGCGGGTGTCATCAGCTACGCCGCCGAGCACCTCGGCCTCGACAAGGACTCCATCCTCCTGGTCGCGCTCCCGGTGACCGCCGTCGGCGCCCTGTTCGTGCTGTGGGCGGGGTGGCTGTCCGACCGGGTCGGACGCAGGCCCGCCGTGCTCGTCGGGGCCGCGATCATCGTGTTGTGGGCGTTCCCCTACTTCTGGCTGGTCAACACCGGTTCCCTGCTGTGGCTCGGCGTCGCCGTCCTGATCGGCGGGTTCGGCCAGTCCCTCACGTACGGGCCGCTCGCCGCGTACATCGGTGAACTCTTCGAGCCGCGCGTGCGCTACTCCGGTGCCTCGCTCGCCTACCAGCTCGCCGCCCTCACCATCAGCGGCGGCACCCCGCTCATCATGACCGCGATCGTCGGCGGCACCGGCGGCACCACCTGGGTGTCCGTGTTCGTCGCGGTGATGGGCCTGCTCACCTTCGGCTGCGCCTATGTGCTGCGCGAGACCAACCCGCGCGAGGTGCGCGAGGACCCGACAGCGGTGCCGGGCACCGTGGAAGGAGCGCGAACGTGACGACGACCGAGCAGGACCTGGCGTATGCCGAGCGGCGGGGCGCCGTCACCGTGGTGACGCTCAACCGTCCCGACCGGCTCAACGCCTGGACCAATGAGCTGGAGGACCGCTACTTCGCGCTCCTCGACGAGGCGGAGGCCGACCCCGAGGTGCGCGCGGTCGTCGTGACCGGGGCGGGCCGCGGGTTCTGCGCGGGCGCCGACATGGCCGAGCTGGCGCGGATCGACTCGGCCGACGCGGCGAGCGAGGAACGGCCGAAGAGGGAGCGGCCCCGCTGGTTCCCGCTGACCCTGCGCAAGCCGCTGATCGGCGCGATCAACGGGGCGGCGGCGGGCCTCGGCCTCGTCGAGGCGCTGTACTTCGACATCCGGTTCAGTACGCCGGACGCCAAGTTCACCACGTCGTTCGCGCGCCGCGGGCTGATCGCCGAGTACGGGATCGCGTGGCTGCTCCCGCGTGTCATTGGGCCCGCACGCGCGGCGGACCTGCTGTTCTCGGGGCGGGTCGTGCGCGGCACGGAGGCGTACGAGATGGGGCTCGTCAACCGGGTCGTCGGGCAGGACGCGCTGCTCGACGAGGCCGTCGCCTACGCCACGGAGCTCGCGACCTGGTGCTCGCCGGCATCGATCAGCGTGATGAAGCAGCAGCTCAGCGAGGCGTTCGAGACGGACTTCGAGGGGGCGGCGCGCAGGGCAGAGGCGCTCATGGAGGAGTCGTTCGGGCGGCCCGACGCGGCGGAGGGTGTACGGAGCTATCTGGAGGGGCGGGAGCCGGTGTTTCGGCCGTTGGGGCCGACCTGACTCGAGGGAGCGGTCACCCCGGCGCGGGGTCGCGGGGCTCTGCCCCGGGCCCCGCTGCTCAATCGCCGCAGGGGCTCGAAAATACCCACCGTGGCGGCGGCCCGTCGTTGCTGCGGCCTGGAATCTCATTCGGAAAGGTTCCGCATGACCAACGCCTCCGCATCCATCTGGACCCACGCCGCCTCCGCCCCCGACCGGATCGCACTGCGCGGTTCGGCGTCCGCTGTCTGGACATACGGGCAGCTGCGTGAACGCGCCTCGGCCGTACGGGAGTTGCTGGACGCGCACGGCGTCCGGCCCGGTGACCGCGTGCTGCTCGTCGCGCCGTCCGTGCCCGAGTTCGCCATGGCGTACTACGGGGTCCTGGCCTCGGGAGCCATCGCGGTCACGGCCAACACCATGGCCACCGAGCGCGAGTTGACGTACCTGGGACGGGACGCCGACGTGCGGCTCGTGCTGGCGTGGAGTGCGCTCGCCCCGGTGTCCCGCCGCACCGCCGACGAACTTGGCGTGCCCTTCCGGGAGTTGAGCGCAGGGCTGGGCGGGATCGCGACCGCCGCAGCCACCCCCGAACCGATCCCCGCCGAAGCCCACGACACCGCCGCCCTCCTCTACACCTCCGGAACCACGGGCAAACCCAAGGGTGCCCAGCTCACCCACGGCAATCTCGAATCCTGCGCCGCGATCTTCTGCGACATCCACGCCATCGGCCCCGACGACCGCGCCGTCACCGGGCTCCCGCTCTTCCACGTGTTCGGGCAGGCCTGCGTGATGGGGACGGCCATGCGCGCGGGCGGCTCCCTCACCCTGCTCGAACGGTTCGACGCCGGGGCGATGGCGGCGCTCATCCGGCGCGACCGGCCCACCTTCATCGCCGGCGTGCCGACCATGTGGAACGCGCTGCTGAGGGCCACCGACGACGCGCAGGCCGACTTCGCGGGCCTGCGGCTCGCCTCCTCCGGTGGTGCCTCCCTGCCCGTCGAGGTCATGCGGGCCTTCGAGGAACGGTTCGGCTGCACCATCGTCGAGGGGTACGGACTCACCGAGACGACTGGCGCGGGGACCTGTCACCTCGCGGGCGAACCGGCCAGTCCGGGGACGGTCGGGCGCGCCCTGCCGGGCTGCGAGGTCGCCGTGCGCGACGACGCGGGCGCCGAGCTGCCGCCGGGGGAGGTGGGTGAGGTGCACATCAAGGGACCCGTCGTCATGAAGGGGTACTGGAACCGGCCCGACGCGACCGGCGAGGCTCTCGACGCCGACGGCTGGCTGCGGACCGGTGACCTCGGATCCCTCGACGCCGCGGGCGATCTGCGCATCGTCGACCGCAAGAAGGACCTCGTCATCCGCGGCGGCTACAACGTGTATCCGCGCGAGGTCGAAGAGGTGCTGTACGAGCATCCCGACATCGTCGAGGCCGCCGTCATCGGAGTGCCCGACCCGCACTACGGCGAGGAGGTCGCGGCCGTCGTCGCCCTGCGCCCCGGCGCCGATGCCCTCGATGTGCGGGCGCTGCGGTCCTGGGCCAAGGAGCGATTGTCCGCGTACAAGGTGCCCCATCTGCTCGCCGTGGTCGACGAGTTGCCGAAGGGGGCCACCGGAAAGATCCTCAAGCGCGCCATCGACCCGGCCGTCGTCAGGGCTCTCTAGAACTTGACGTCGGATTCAAGTACGGTGAGTGGCACGCACCGGGTGGGACGAAGGAAGCGAAGGAGCGGACAGCGGGATGTTGATCAACGACAAGGTCGCGATCGTGACCGGAGCCGCCGGGGGGATCGGCGCCGCCGTGGCCCAGCGCCTGCTGGAGGCCGGCGCCCGAGGTGTGCTGCTCACCGACCTCGACGCGGGCCGCCTGGACGAGACCGTGCGGCGGCTCGCCGGGAGCCACGAAGGACGCGTGGCGGGCCTGGCCGGGGACGCGGGCGACACCGAGCACCTGCGCGGCCTCATCGCGGCGGCGGAGGAAGGCTTCGGGCCCGTCGACCTGTACTTCGCCAACGCCGGGATCAGCGGCGGCGCCGGTCTCGACGCCTCCGAGGAGGAGTGGGACCGCGCGCTCGACATCAACGTGAAGGCGCATGTGCGCGCCGCGAAGCTCCTCGTGCCGGGCTGGGTCGAGCGGGGTGAGGGCTACTTCTTCTCCACCGCGTCCGCCGCCGGCCTGCTCACGCAGATCGGCTCGGCGACGTACTCCGTCAGCAAGCACGCCGCCGTCGCCTTCTCCGAGTGGCTCTCGGTCACGTACGGGGACGAGGGTGTGCGCGTCAGCTGTCTGTGCCCGCAGGGTGTCGAGACCGAGCTGCTGATGGCGGGCACCCGTTCCGCCGACCCCACCGAGCAGGCCGCGGCCCGCGCCGTGCTGGACGCCGGGAACCTGCTCAAGCCGCTCGATGTCGCCGACGAGGTGCTCGCGGCCGTCGCCGACGAGCGCTTCCTCGTCCTCCCGCACCCGCAGGTGCTCGACTTCTACCGCCACAAGGGCAGCGATTACGACCGCTGGCTGCGCGGCATGCGCCGTTACCAGAAGTCCGTGCGATGACCGCGCGCAGCGCCGTCCTCTTCGACTTCGGCGGTGTCCTCACCACAAGCCTCATCGACGCCTTCGAGTATCTCGGGCGCGAACTCACCGGTGAACCCGGCCTGTTGCTGCGCCTGCTGACGCACGACAAGGAGAGCAGCGCCCTGCTCGTCGAGCACGAGAAGGGCCTCATCGGACAGGCCGAGTTCGAGGAGGGCTTCGCCGCCCGGCTGCGTGCCCACGGCGCGGACGTCGAGGCCGCCGGTCTCGTCACCCGCATGCAGGCGAACCTGCGACCCGACCCCGACATGGTCGCCCTCGTCGCGAAGCTGCGTGCCGAAGGGCACCGCGTCGGACTGCTCTCCAACTCCCTCGGCGACGACTGCTACGCGGGCTTCGACCTGCCCGCGCTCTTCGACGCCGTCACCATCTCCGGCGAGATCGGCGTCCGCAAACCCTCGCGGCGCGCCTACGCCATCGCCTGCGAACGCCTCGGCGTCGCACCCGAACAGACCGTCATGGTCGACGACCTGGAACAGAACATCACGTCCGCGGCCCGCATCGGCATCGCCGGGGTCGTCCACCGCGACGCCGCCACGACATCCGCCGAACTCGACCGCCTGCTGGGCGCGTCGAGCCGCGTGTGACACCGTACGAAAAGACTTCGGAGGGACCACCCATGTACGAACAGACCGCCAGGGGCAAGGAGTACCAGGAGAAGCTGCTCGCCTTCATGGACGAGCACATCTACCCGGCCGAGGCCGTCTACGCCGCGCAGATGGCGGAGTCCGGCGACCCGCACTTCCACCCGCCGGTCATCGAGGAGCTGAAGACCGAGGCGAAGAAGCGCGGCCTGTGGAACCTGTTCAGCCCGCACCCCGAGTGGGGCCCCGGGCTCACCAACCTCGAGTACGCGCCGCTCGCCGAGATCATGGGCCGCAGCGCGGGCCTCGCCCCCGAGGCCACCAACTGCAACGCGCCGGACACCGGCAACATGGAGGTCCTCACCCTCTTCGGCACCGAGGAGCACAAGGAGAAGTGGCTCAAGCCGCTGCTCAACGGTGAGATCGCCTCCGCGTTCGCCATGACCGAGCCCGCCGTGGCCAGCTCCGACGCCAGCAACATCCAGATGCGGATGGAGCGCGACGGCGACGACTACGTCCTCAACGGCCGCAAGTGGTGGACGTCCAACGCCCTGCACCCCAACTGCAAGGTCCTCATCGTCATGGGCAAGACGGACCCCGACGGGCCCGCCTTCCACCAGCAGTCGATGATGGTCGTGCCGATCGACACCCCCGGCGTCACCATCGTGCGCGGCCTGCCCGTCTTCGGGTACCAGGACCGCGAGGGCCACGCCGAGGTGCTCTTCGAGAACGTACGGGTCCCGGCCACCGCCCTGCTCTCCGGCGAGGGCGACGGCTTCATGATCAGCCAGGCCCGGCTCGGCCCCGGCCGCATCCACCACTGCATGCGCGCCATCGGCATGGCCGAGCGCGCCCTCGACCTGATGATCGACCGGGCCCAGGCCCGTACGACCTTCGGCTCCCCGGTCGCCGACCGCGGCAACATCCAGGACTGGATCGCCGAGGCCCGCATCGAGATCGACATGGCGCGACTGCTCACGCTCAAGGCCGCCCACCTGATGGACACCGTCGGCAACAAGGAGGCGCGCACCGAGATCGCCGCGATCAAGGTCGCCGCTCCGAACGTCGCGCTGAAGATCGTCGACCGCGCCATTCAGGTGCACGGCGGCGGCGGCGTCTCCGACGACTTCCCGCTCGCCAGCATGTACGCGCACCTGCGCACCCTGCGCCTGGCCGACGGCCCCGACGAGGTGCACAAGCGGACGATCGCCCGGCGCGAGCTGCGCCGCCGGCAGAAGGAACGGGGTGAGAAGTGACCTCTTCCCTTGAGGGGAAGGTCGCGGTGGTGACCGGCGCGTCGCGAGGCATCGGCCTCGCGGCGGCCGGCGCCCTGCGCGACCGCGGCGCCCGCGTCGTGGTGACCTCGCGCGACGAGGACCGAGCGAAGGAAGCGGCACGTCGACTCGGCGACGGCGTCGAGGGGTTCGGGGCGCACGCCACCGACGAGGACGCCGCCCGCGCCTGCGTCGAGCACGTCGTGGCGACGTACGGCCGCCTCGACGTCCTCGTCAACAACGCCGGTACGAACCCGGCGTACGGCCCGATCGTCGACCAGGACCACGCGCGCTTCGCCAAGACCATGGACGTCAACCTGTGGGCGCCGATCCTGTGGACGTCGCTCGCCGTGCGGGCCTGGATGGGTGAACACGGCGGGAGCGTCGTCAACACTGCCTCCATCGGGGGACTTTCGGTCGCCAAGGACGTCGGGATCTACCACGTCTCGAAGGCCGCCCTCATCCACCTCACCAAGCACCTCGCCCTCGAACTCGGCCCCAAGGTACGGGTGAACGCCATCGCCCCCGGCGTCGTGCGCACCCGCCTCGCCGAGGCGCTGTGGCAGGACAACGAGGAGGCCGTCGCGGGCGCGACACCGCTCGGCCGGATCGGCGAACCCGAGGACATCGGCGAGGCGGTCGCCTTCCTCGCCGGGGAGGGCGCCCGCTGGATCACCGGGGAGACCCTCGTCGTCGACGGCGGGCAACTGGTCGGCTCCGGCCCGCTGTAACGGCGTGATGGATGGGGGTGGTCCTCCAGGTGAAGCGTGCGCGAGGATGGAGGCATGACCGCGGCCCAGCGCGCCATGACCGAGCTCGGAACATGGCCGACCCTGGTAAGTGGCCCGCCCCAGTGCTCGGTTGGGCATGCGTTCCGCGCGGCGGGCCACGACCTTGTGCACTTCCATGCCGACGACTGCGCGGATCTGTATCTGACGTCGTCGGCCGTGCAGCGACTGCTGCCCCAATTGCGACACAACAGTGCCATCAGGGTGCAACCGGGGGCCTCCTGGATTACCGTGCTTCTCGAATGCGACACGGATGTGCAGCTGTTGCTGAGCCTGGTGAGCGTCGCCCTGAAGGAACACGATGCGCACGCCACCCCTTCACCTCCGTGTGACTGGGAGCGCTGTTAGCGACGAGAGGCGAGCGCCGATGCGCAAGATCGTTTTCATGATGGGCATCTCCCTCGACGGCTATATGGAGGGCCCCGGCCGGGACATCGGCTGGCACCGGGTCGACGAGGAACTGCACCAGCACATGAACGATGTGTGCGGCTCCTTCGGCGGCATCCTGGCCGGCCGCGTCACGCACGAGCTCATGGCCGACTACTGGCCCACGGCCGACAAGGACCCCGAGGCATCACCCGCCACCGCCGAATTCGCGGGCATCTGGCGCGAGATCCCGAAGATCGTGTTCTCCCGGACGCTGAAGCCGGGGCCCGCCGAGTGGCACACCACGGTCATGCCGGAGGTGGCGCCCGAGGCGATCCGCGCGCTCAAGGAACAGTCCGGCGGTGACCTGGTCATCGACGGGGCGAATCTGGCGCGGACCTTCCTCGACCACGACCTCGTGGACGAGTTCCGGGTGTACGTGCACCCGGTCATGATCGGCACGGGCACTCCCATGTTCCACCCGGCGGAGAGCTTCGCCGTGCGCCCCCTGCGTCTCGCGGAGACGCACACGTTCGGCAACGGGGTCGTCCTGCTGCGGCACGAGCGCGACCGGGGCTGAGCGATATCGCCGTGGGCGAAGTGCGGGGCGCGGGCCTCCCGCGCCCTCGTACGGTGGGCCGATGAGCATCCAGGAGAGCCCGCGCCCCCGTCCCGCTCCGTCCCAGGAGCCACTGTGGCGCCATGTCGTCGGCGGGGTGCTGCGGCGCCGCAGGCGGGCGCAGGGGCGGACGCTGCAGGACGTGGCGGACGTCGCCGGGATCTCCATGCCCTACCTGTCGGAGATCGAGCGCGGGCGCAAGGAGCCGTCGTCGGAGATGCTGGCCGCCGTGGCGGGAGCGCTCGGGCTCGGGCTCGTCGACGTACTGGCCCTCGCACAGGGCGAGTTGGCGCACGCGGCGCGACCGGTCCGGCTGGTCTCCGCCACTGGTGTCACCGTGTCCGGGCGGGGCTCGCGGGGCACGGTCTGCCTCGCCGCCTGACCCGGGCTCAGGGCTCTTCTGACGGATCTTGCTGGAGTCGCGGACCCTGGCACGCACTCCCCCAAGCTCTTAAGGAGCAGGGGGGACCCCCTTCGGCGTTGTCGTCGGTTGCCAACTCCCCCACCCTCGAACCAGGCTCCGCCAGGCTCGGGCGGGAGGTGCCCCCTTCGCGTTGACGCCCTCCTCCGCCTTGCAGCTGCACGCACCAGGCCCCGCTCACCGGCACCGCACGTGGCGGCCTCACGCATCCAGCCTGATCCGTCAGAAGGGCCCTAGCCTTCCTCGAGGTGGCGCCGCAGCACCGGCACATGGCTGTGCTCGATGTCCTTCACCGACGTCACGAGCGTCACCGGGCCCTGCTTCGCCAGGCCGCGCACCCGCTCCACGAGTTCGGCGCGCTCCGGTTCGGCCAGCTCCGCCGCATAGCGTTCGGCGAACGAGTCGTAGCGGTCCGCCTTGTCCGCGTGGTACCAGGAGCGCAGCTCCTTCGACGGCGCGATGTCCTTCAGCCACTCGTCGACGTCGGCGCGCTCCTTAGAGACGCCGCGCGGCCAGAGCCGGTCGACCAGCAGGCGGGTGCCGTCGGCCGGGGCGGCCGGATCGTAGACCCGGCGGACGGCGAAGGATCCGGAGCCATGATGTGCGGTCATGGGCCCATTGTGCTGCGTACGCCCGCGGTGCGCCGTGGGTGCGAGGGAGGGCCGGGCGTCAGCCGTTCGGCCCATGCGCGATGGCGGAGCCCGAGGTTCCGTAGCGACAGTCGAGCATGACCCAAGCACCGTACGACCCGCAGACTCCCCACCGGACGCCCGGCGGCGACGCCCCGCTGGGGCAGGGGCCGCTCGGCAGACTCGCCCAGTCCGCCTGGCAGGCCGTGCTGCTCATGGGCATCGCCTCGGTGATCCTCGGCGTGCTCGTCCTGTCCTGGCCGGGCGCGTCGCTGCGCGTGGCAGGCGTCCTGTTCGGCGTGTACCTGCTGGTGAGCGGCATCTTCCAGCTCGTCGCCGCGTTCGGTACGCACGCGACGGCCGGGATGCGTGTCATCGGCTTCATCAGCGGCGCCCTCTCGGTGCTCCTCGGCCTGTTCTGCTTCCGCGACGCGATGGAGTCGACGCTGCTGCTCGCCCTGTGGATCGGCATCGGCTGGCTGTTCCGCGGCATCACGCAGACCGTCGCCGCGGCCTCCGACCCCGCCATGCCCACCCGCGGCTGGCAGATCTTCCTCGGTGTCATCACCGCGCTCGCCGGTGTCGTCCTGATCGTGTCGCCGTTCGAGACCCTGGCGGTGCTCACGCTGGTCACCGGCATCTGGCTGCTCGTGGTCGGCTTCGTGGAGATCGGCACGTCGTTCGCGGTCCGCAAGCGGGCCAAGGACATCCCCTCCGGGGTGTGACCGCGGCCGACCCGGCGCGCAGCGCATAAGGCGAGGGCCCCGCTGATCCAGCGGGG